>JAEWSS010000298.1 GCA_023459755.1 Verrucomicrobiota bacterium
GTTGTCCACCACGCTGACCGATATACCGGAAACGGTTCCGCTTGCCGCCCTGCGTCTGCTGGCGCTGACCGGCGGCACGGAGCATTACTGCTCAAACATTCCGTGCATGATGACTTTGCTGGGCGGAGTCAGTATCAGCAAATTGGACATTGTAATGTGTCAGGAATGCCGCGACGCGGTCGGCCGGTTCAGCCCGGAAAAAGCAAACCGCCAGTTTATCAACGGCAATCCGAAAAAATAAGACGATGCGGCCGGCGCTCCGCAATCCGGGTTGTATTCGCCCGAAACGATATTATTGTAATAACCGCGAATCAGACCTGAATATATCAGCTCAGGAGGAGAATATGAATATCAGAATGGCCGTGCCGGATGACGCCGCCGCACTGCTGGCGATATACCGGCCATATGTTTACACCGCAGTCACCTTTGAATATGAAGCTCCAGATGAGAAAGAATTTCGCCGCCGCATCGCCGACACCCTGAAACATCACCCGTATATTGTGGCGGTTGAAAACGGCGTTCCGGTCGGATACGCCTATGCAAACCGTATCCGGCCGCGCGCAGCCTACCAATGGGGTGTGGAACTGTCGGTATATGTGGCTGAAAAATGTACCGGCCGCGGCATCGGCATCCGGCTTTATTCGACCCTGCTTTGCCTGCTTGAACATCAGAATGTCCGCACCGCATACGGTTGCGTGACCATGCCGAACCCGGCCAGCGAACAGCTTCATGAAAAGTTGGGATTCCGCCAAATCGGACTGTTCCGCAACGCCGGATTCAAAAACGGCGCATGGCACAACGTTGCCTGGTTTGAAAAGCGGCTCGCGGAAAACGACCTTCCGCCGGAACCGCTGACGCCGGTGGCGGAACTTAATAAGTTTCTCACCGGCGATCAACCATAATCACTTCAGGGTAAAGCTCTCGGCCGGGTCTTTCGGAGCGGCGGTCGAAGCGGTGATCCCATCGCGTCCGGTGGCGATCCGCAGCTGCTCCCCGGTGAATGCGTCGGCCAGCGGCGACGACGGAAATCCCGCCTTTGCCGCCAGCGCCATACGAGCCAGCCGACTGTGATTCTGAAGCGCGGCCAGCATTTCGGCGTAGTCGCGACCGGGAACCAGTTTTTCCGAGATGCGGAATTTCTCGCCGGAAGGCACACTCCACGCTTTCAATTCGGTGGAATTCCTGCTGAAATCCGTCTCCAGAAGCAGCGCCAGACGGGAAAGTTTTTCGGTTGCCAAATCGGTATCAACGGTTCTTACGTCGGTCCCCGGATTCGAGTCGTAGGCGTTCAGCGACTCCGGAAGCTGGTTGAGCAGTTTGCGCTCGTTGCGCAGAGCTTCGGCAAAAATACGCGGAAATTCGACCTCATCCTGCTCAAGCACGTCGATCAGGTCCCGAATGTCCTCGTCGTCGGCAAACGCGCCCCGTGCGGCGGCCTCCTCCACCGAAAACAGATAAAGGTGATAAGCCGGAGCGTAAATCCGCACCGACGACACCATCGGATCGTATTTCAGAAAATTCGCCAGCGTTCGGTTGGCGGCCGCCAGCCGCTCCGCCTCAACCGGATCGGCGGAGGTGCGCAGACGGAACCAGTTGAGTTTTACCAGGTTGTGAACGTCGATCACCCCGAGCCGTTCCACACCGAACCCCAAATTCCAGTTGCGGCGGAACATGATGCGCCGCGCCTTTACCGCCTTGTCCAGATACGGAAAAACGGCGGCGTTGTTCTTCAGATATTTTTCGACTTCGGCCGGATCGTTTTTCCCGAGAATGGCCAGCGGCGGCTCACTCTCGACGTAACGGTTCACCGCCTGTTCAAAATTGGTGGTGGCCGCCGGTTCGCCGCCGCGACTGAGCGTGTCCAGCGATTCCAGCTCTTTTGCCGCGTCCCGTTCGCCGCACAGACTGCTGACCAGCGACGAAAGCGCCCCCAGCACCAGCAGCATTGCTCCGATCATCAGCAAAAACGTCGGTCTTTTAACTTCCGCCATTTATTTTTCCTCCGTAAAATAAAACCTCATACTTTCGCCGTCGCTGTTCCAGCTGAACGGCGGCAGCGGGAATCCTGCCTTCATCAGAAATTCACCGGAATATTTTTTGCCGTCGGCGGAATTGATGTAGCTGCGTCCGGCATCGAGTCCGCGCAGTTTTATCGAAAGCTGCGGCCCGCACGGCAGCACCCGGCTCTGAACATAGTTCAGCAGAAATTCCGACTTATCCTTGGCCACCGTCATCCAGATGGTCTGGTGCGGATCGTCAAACGGACTGATCAGCCGATAGAGATCGCCGCCGGACACCAGATGGTTGAACCGGTGATATTCGCCAACCTGAGTGCGGATCATCTTCCGCTCCTCCCCGGTCATTTTATTCAAATCAAGCTCATAGCCGAAGGTTCCGGACATCGCCACCACGCCGCGGGTAAAAAACGGCGTAATCCGCCCGGTCTGATGGTTCGGCACATCGGAGACGTGCGCGCCCATTGTTGAGCAGGGAAAGAACAGACTGGTGGAGTATTGAATCTTCAACCGTTCGATCGCATCGGAATTGTCGCTGGTCCAAATCTGCGGAACGTAGTAGAGCATTCCGGCGTCAAACCGGCCGCCGCCGCCGGAACAACCCTCGATCAGCAGTTCTGGATAGCGGGCGATCAGCCGCTCATGCAGACTGTAAACGCCGAGCATGTAGCGGTGGAACACCTCCTTCTGACGCTCCGGCGGCAAAACCGCCGAGGCAACCTCGGTCAAATGGCGGTTGGCGTCCCACTTTATATATTCGATGTTGGCGGAGTCGAGAACGGCGCACATTTCATTGAAAATATGTTCGACCACCTCGGGACGGGAGAAGTCCAGCACCAGCTGCCAGCGTCCCTCGGAACGGGTGCGGCCGGGAATCTGGAGACACCAGTCGGGATGGGCGCGGAACAGCTCGCTGTCCCGCGAGACCATTTCCGGCTCAAACCACAGGCCGAATTTCAGTCCCAGTTTATTTACTTCGGAAACCAGCCGGGTAAGTCCGCCGGGAAGTTTTTTCTCATAGACGAACCAGTCGCCCAGACTGTTGTTGTCCACGTCCCGCCGACCGAACCACCCGTCGTCCAGCACCAGCATTTCAATTCCGAGTTCCGCGGCGTCGCGGGCGATGCCGAGCAGTTTTTCAGTATCGAAATTGAAATAGGTGGCCTCCCAGTTGTTGACCAGAATCGGACGCTTGCGGTTTTTCCACGCACTGCGCAGCAGATGGCCGCGGATCGCGTCGTGAAACTGCAGACTCATACCGTTCAGGCCGGAGGCGCTGACGGTGAGAATCGCTTCCGGCGCCTGGAACGCCTCGCCGGGTTCAAGCTGCCACTCAAAAGTTTCCGGGTCGATACCGGTCTGAGTGCGCAGTGCGTCGAACTGGTCGCGTTCGGTCTCGATCGCAAAATTTCCGCTGTAGACAAACTCCACGCCCCAGACCATTCCGGCGCTTTCAGTGGCGGTGCGTTCCGCCACGGCGAAGTTCGGACTGTGCTGATGACTGGAGAGTCCGCGCTGACTGCTGATCTTCTGAATGCCGTGCAGCATTTCGCGCCGTTCAAAACAGCGCTCGCGGGTGTGGGTTCCCCAAAGGTGGATAAAGTCGAGGTCGCCGGAGGCGAAGTCGAGAGTGCAGCTGGCCAGCTTGCGCAAACGGACGGCGCGGTCGCCGCGATTGACCGCGCGAACCGAACGGGCGACGATGTCGGCGTCGTCAAAAACCGAGAACAGCAGGATAAAGTCCATTCCGGTTTTGCGGTCGGTCATGGTGATTTCCAGCG
>JAEWSS010000299.1 GCA_023459755.1 Verrucomicrobiota bacterium
ATTTTCTCATTGGAAGGTTGGTCGGAATCACACGCTCAAATCACCATTGGAACGAAAGTGCTAATTGATCGGCAAGTAGAAAACGTCTGTGATGCAGGGCAAGCCTTTCTCCGCTCAAAATAAAAAACGGAATTTTGACCGGGGACAAATCCCTGCGTTCAAAAATTCGTTACTACCATACGCCTGAAAGTGTGATTTGAACGCCCCCAAAAAAAGAGGGTGGGGTTACAATGCCAGAGAAAAGCTAGAAAAGCTGTTGCTATTTTTGATAACACCGGTTATATTACTAAGGATTATATTGCCAATCAACGGAGTATGGATGAAACTTTTGAAACAATACAAAAACATGATTGCCGATGAACGGATTCGCTCCGTTTTCGCCTTTTCGCTGCTGTTCGGCTATCTGCTTTCCTTTGTTTTCGAAGGACAGGTCTTGTATCACGTCATGAGTTTCTTTCATGTTGAGGCGATTCCGTTTGTTTTTACCGCCATTATCGCTCATCTCGCGGGGCTTGTCACCTCCGGGATTTTTTTTACTCCGTATATCGGCGCGAAAAAAACTATGATGACAGGAATCATTGCCGCCGCTGTAGCGACTGTGCCCTTTTTCTTTGCGCTGTCACCGCTGATATGGTCTGTCTTACTGGTCATCAGCGCCTACGCGTGCGGAATCGCCGTCGCGGCCTGGGGGTATTATCTGAAAACATGCACACCACGCAACCAGCGTTACAAGACGACCGCCGACGTATTGATTTATTCCAATATGATCATGATGATTGCCAACGCTTTAGCCGCCTATATCCATCCCATGGCCGGACTGTGGATGTGTCTATTGGTCATTTTCACCGCTGCATATTTCACCAAACTACTGCCGGACGATGTCAAAATTCCCGCTGTCCCGGAGCAAGATACGCCGCCAGTCCGTATCCAGATCACGAAATCGATTTTTGTACTGGTCGTATTCGTGATTGCCCTGACTGTCAATTCCGGTCTGATGTATCAGGTGTTCATTCCCGCCTATCAGGGGATCGGCTGGCTGACCGGATGGTATTGGGCGGTTCCCTATATTCTGGCTTTGTATCTGATGAGAGCGTTGCTGCAAAAATCCAACCGGGCCTATTTTCTCTATATCGGCATGGCCATGATTATGCTTGCGTTTATTGCGTTCATGTTCACCAAGCACAACGCATGGTCGTATCTTCTGGTGAACACGCTGATGCTGGGAGCCTGCGGTATTTTCGATCTGTTCTGGTGGAGTATTATCGGCGAGCTGCTTGACTACAGCAAAAACATCGTCAGGACGGCGGGCGTCTGCATTTCCTCCAACGTCTTGGGTGTTTTATTGGGCGGCCTTCTCGGACACGCCATCTCCGCCGGGAGCGTTCCGGCCTCCCATGTGACGCTTCTGGCGCTGGCAATTGTGTGCGTTACCACGGCGATTCTGCCGTTGCTGAATACCTGTCTGGTTCAACTGCTGAAGAGCAACGTCTATTTGTATGCGTATGCTTCACTGTCGGAAGATTCAAGAAAACGGATTGTTTCCTCCGTGCCAATGCTTGCTCCGCTTTCGCCGCGAGAAAAAGACGTGTTGGATCTTCTGCTTGAGGCAAAGACCAACAAGGAAATCGCGCAGGAGCTTTGCATCAGTGAGTATACTGTCAAATCCCATGTCAAAAACATCTACTCCAAGTATGATGTGACCAGCCGTGCCGAATTGATTACTTCCGTCCTGAAGAATCAGACGGACACCGTGATCTGACAACTTTTTTCCAATCTCCCTCTGAAATCTCCAAATTGAGCACAAATCACCCTTTCGGGTGATGTTTTTCCCCTGAAAATCCCCCCTACGGGCGATAGGCAAAAACGCCGGGAACGTGTATAATGTTTTATATAAAAGGATGGATTGTGCCCTGATTACAAAATATCAACATGATTTATGCTTGAGGAGATCAAAACGAAAATGAACGTTTGCAAAAACAGACAGAACAGCGTCCGGTGTCAGGAATGGAAAGCGGCATGGGGATTTTTGTGAAATTTTTAAACCGTAAGGAGGCCGATTATATGAGCAAATCCACAAAACAACAGGTAGTTTACCTTGATTTCGACGGTGAAGTCACACGTTACGATGGAAAAATCCTTACGATCGAGGATGTCGCGGTCGCGGATTCCCGGCTTACCCCGGAGCAAACAGGTATGATCGTGTCGATGTTGAACGAGCAATTTGCACTGACGGATGTCTTTTTCACCATCGATCGGCCCGAAGAAGAGGAATATTCCACGGTTTTTGTCGGCAAAACTGACGCATTTGACGCATACGGCAGCTTCGCCGGACTATCCGAAACGGTGGATATCGGAAATCGAATCAAAAACGACAATGCGTTTGTGCTGCTGGACTCAACCAGCACGATTGACCGTATCGTCGCAACCATCGGCCATGAAACCGGCCATCTCATCGGCACGCTCGACCACGGCGGCAACGGCCTGAACCGCTATGCCATGCGGGTTTTTGATAACAGTGATCCATCGGATGAATATACCTATAAATCCATCTACCATTACAAAAATTGCACTGTTTCCGGTTATAAAGGTGCTTGGTATATTGAAAAACCAGAGGATATTACGTACATTTTCGGAACAAATGACCCTGATCAGCAAGACATGATAAAAGACATCGACAATGCGGCTTATGGGAATGGTATTATATGTGACCTATTGTACGTGAGCGAAAATGGCGAAGTAAATGGAGCCATAACGAATAGCCTTACCGTCCGTGGCGGCATCGCCTCATCGGTTGTGGCGAACAGTGCCTATGTCACATGCTTTTATAAACAACTGTCTGCGACCGGGACAGAATATGAAATGCTTTCCGGATTCCTTCGCGACAGTGAAGTTAATATCTTGACAGTCAATAGAATGGGACATGTCGAAAATATTACTGTTAATGGTGGTTTCGTTTCTCTGGATGGATCCAGTTACGGCGGGGAATATCCGGATGGATATATTATTCCAGCATCCGTGGATCAGAAAGCGTATGCAACCAATCTGACCGTCCTCAACGGCAAATTTACAGGAACAGAAGAAAGCTACCAATATTTTTACGCTGCAGTTGACGTCGGGGCAAAGAGTGTACTGAATGGCGCGGTTATTGATGGCAGACTTTACGCTCATGATGGCGGAAAGGTAACCGGAAATATAACCTGTTACGAAAGGATAATGGGGACAGATGCGGACTTTACTGGTGCAGTGATAACCGTCAATGTCGATCCTGATCCGCTCGCTTTCGGCTCTGATGAATATTACTATGCCACGAGCTCAACTGTCACTGACCTTCGCAACTGCAAATTGCCTCAATCCAATATTACCATCAATGTCGGTGACAGTCTGATTGACTGCGGCGATGGATATTTCGTAGTTATGATAGATAGTGACACGTACATAGATGCGTCGTCTATTGCGGTTTCCATCGCTGGAAAACATGCGAACAAATTCAAACGCGTTGACACAAATCATGAGTATGAACGTGAAAACGGAACCGAATATTCCGCCTTCATTAAGTTTGAATACGACGCCGGTCTCTGGCGCAACGCTTTTGATGTGCTGTGGATGGAAGATGGGGATAAAGAGTATAATATTGCTTTGTCTTCCGATCATCTGGGTAATGCGAAAAAAAATCCGGAAATAAACCAGGCGCCGTCCAACGGATTCGCCATGAGTTCCGCAAATATATTGACCGTCAAGCCGAATGCCACAAGTCAAGACATCGTTTTGACCGCCACCGATGATAAAGAACGAGTTCATACCTGTGAAATGGAACTCTGGGTGGTGCCGGAAGTGCTGAACGGAATTGATAAGGCGCTTACTGGCGTCATTGCTTCGACGCTGGTGAAAGCGCAAGGGAGTAAGGGGACGCACACCTATTCATGCAACAACGCACATACCGAACTGCTGGGGCTAAGTCTTGACTTAACAAAAGTCAGTGTCACGGTATCCATTAGCGACACGCGGGATGTTGAGTTTAAATTCCAGGGAAAAATGGAGTGGCAGATCGGTTCCGGCGGAGCCGGAACCGGGAAGAATGATAAAATTGTTGTGGACCTTTCCGGCGACAACTGTTTCTCCGTCAAATCCGTCTGGCAAAGCAAATCGGTTCAAGTCAGCCTGATTGGTAAAGTGAAGGTTCCCGATTTTAAATTTGCCGGATTTGAATTTTCCAACCTCTCGCTTTCGGTCGATACCCAGACACAATCCTGGCAAGGAAGCGGCTATGTCAAACTGCCGTTCATCAAATATGCCTTTGGCGGCACAATCGGTTTTACAGACGGGTATATGGACACAATGGGCATCGGCATGGACGGCTTGAACATCCCGCTTGCCGCAACCGGTTTATTCGTGCAGGGCGTAAGCGGGACATTGAAAAACATCTCAAGTTCCGTTGATATGAGTTTTGAAGGCGGTATATCGATGACTTACGGCCCGAAAATGAAACTGTCTTTTGTCAGCTGGCTTGGTCTGGACGATGGTGAATATAATCTCTGCGAAATAGGTGTCAGCGGGGAAATCTCCCGCGAAAAATTTAAGGGGAGCGCATCGCTGTCCAGTCTGGGCGGATTCATTTCCGGAAGCGGCTCCGCCGAGATAAGCAGTGGCGTTATAACCGTTGACGGCAATTTTCAGATGCTTAACGGCTGTATCACGGTCGAAGGCGTTTTTAATTCATCCCGTAGCAACGTTACGATTTCCGGCACTGGCTCGATGAATGTTCCCGATGAATGGGTGTTCGGTCCGCTGGCCGGTTCCAAGATCAACATTTCGGTAATCGCCGATTTTACTGAGAAATATGTTTTGGCCTGGCACGAAACGAGCATTTTTAATAAAAAATATAAGATAGGATTTCGCTCCACTTTCGACGGATCGGTGACGGTTCTCGGATCCAAAGGAATCGACGCGCACCTGCCCAAGCAGCAGGCGGTCTCCACCAGCTCTCGCAGTTTGCTGACATCTTCCGCCCCTGCGACCAGCAAAAGTTTTTCGCTCGCCGGCGGTGAAAGCGTTACCTTATTTCAATGTATGGTGTCCGCCGGAATTGAAAACGTCTCGCTGCTTTTGCGGGATCGCGATGGAAATACCTATTCGCAGTCGGATATTGCCGCCGGGAAATATGAAAATATTCAGATTGTATCAGAATTATCCAGCACTAAAAGTTTGACCATCGCCGTTAGAAATGCGGCGAGCGGGGTATGGACATTCTCCGCAAACGGAGTGTCCGACGCCGTGCTGACCGCCGATGGTTTGCTCAATAATCCGCCCGCAACTCCGCAAATCACCGCAATAAGCGTTGGCGCGGATCAGCGTTCCGCAGATATTCAATACGCATTGGGAGATGTTTCAGCTTATTCACAAGTTACGCTTTCGATTTATTGTAATACAGGTGACAGCACCGCGCAAAACGGCGTGCAGATCGCGCGATTTAACGTTACTGCGGCCAATGACACCTGGCAATGGCGCATGGGAAAGGAGTTTCAGGGCGGAGACTACTCGTTTTACGCCGTGTTGGAATGCGATACATTTGCGCCGGTGCAAAGCGTCACGACTTCAAAATTCAGCTTTAAAGACGTGGACAGCGAAGCCCCGGGCACCATCGTTGAATTATCCTCGGAAATCACAAGCTCCGGCACGCAAATCAGCTGGGAAGCCCCGACCGACAATGTGGCGGTTGCCGACTATCAGCTCCGCTATGGACTGACCGATGATACCGAAGCTATGACGGAAATCGACGGCATAACCGGCAACACTTATCTTTTGAACACGAACACCAACGGCAATGTATTTTATCAGGTGCGCGCCCGGGATGCGGCGGAGAACTGGTCGGACTGGTCCGGAATGCAAACGGCAACCATCTGCAATCCAGCCATTGCTCAACACAAAAATTTTGAGCTTTCTGCCGATTTGGTCATTGCCGCAGGGGAAGTCGGCGTTAATCTTACCGCAGGCAACGATTGTTCCATCACCTTGAATGGCGATGCCTTGTTAATTGATTCTCTCGTTGCGAAATCCACCGTTTATGGAACGGCTGTCGGGTTGACGGTCAACGGCAAATCAACAGTCAGCGCCGGCGGAATCGTTCGGGATCTGACCATTCTTAATAACGGCAGTGTCAGTACGGAAGAAAACGGCAGCGTGTCCACGGCAGAGATTCAGTCAGGAGGAGAATTGTTTCTGGCTCCATACTCGGAAGGCAGGAATATTACAGTCGAATCCGGCGGGAAGCTTATAATACGGCAAAATGTCGAATTTAAAGATCTGAAAGTGGAAGCAGGCGGGGTTCTGCTTTTCTGCGGTGATCAGAACGCCCGCTCTAACAAGTCGTTTATGACCGATGACATTCACGTCGTGGGAACTCTCTCGCTCATGCGTTATCTGACCGGAGACGGCCATACCCTTTTTCTTGATCTGAGTCAACGCTCCGATGAATCCCCAAAAGTTGCTTTTGTCGATAATATCACAAGGGTCATTGACGCGAATGTGGTTGTCGTTGTTAATCCGGCGCAAACAGGAAAGTATCTGATCGCCGAACAGTCCGCCTTGTTCAATGGCGTGCTGACGGTTCAAGACGCCAATGATTCCTTTACGATATCCGGACACATTGGCGAAGAAATGATTGGGAAGAACACCAAGTCATACGCATTCGTCAGGGGGAATACGGAAAAAGACGCCGATGCACTCTATCTGGTGATCAATGACGAACCTGTACCGACGATTGAATTTACAGTCGATGGCGCGGATGACCGCAAGATTGACAATATTATGATTATATCCAGTGTCGTTTCGGAAAAGTATGAACTTCGGTATTCTCTGAATGCGGATATGTCCGACTCAATTTCTGTCATTCAAGATTCAAAAGGCAACTATTTTAACCTTGACAAAACGGCCTTCCCGGCGGAATCGCCGTATTATATGCAAATGCGTTTCAAATCATTCGACGGTATTGCGAGTCCATGGAGTGAAATAGTATCATTCAGTGTTGTTCAGAAATCGCCGCCGTCGACCCCAACCATCTCAATTACCGGGAATAATACGCCGTATGATACCCCGCTGGTGGTTCATGCGGATTGCGACTTCAACGCAAGCAGGTATTACTTCCAATATTCTTCTGATATTGATGTTTGGGTCGAAGACGACTACTATTATTCATCGGAATCATCCTGTGATATCGGGAAATGGAACCTTATTGACGGCACGACATATTATCTTCGCGGACGGGCGTATGAATGGGAAACAGATACTATGAGCGATTGGAGTACTCCTGTTTCCTTTGTGTATCAGCTTGGCGCCGACTACGAGAATTTGACCATCGCTTCCGGAGAGAAAATTGTCGTGGCGGAAAACATACTGGCAAGAAACATAACGGTGGCAGACGGAGGAGGTTTTTATTCCAATGCCGGCAGTACCACCAAGCAGCTTATTGCGGAATCCGGCAGTACGGTTGATCTTGTGGATGGTATTGTGTATGACCTGACCGTCAAAAGCGGAGCCTATACGAAAGTGGGAGACGCCCCGGTGGTCAATGCGGTTGTCGAGACCGGCGGAACGTTGTATTTGTATCGGGGAAGTAGATCCACGCTTCGCGGAACTATTTCCATAGCCGGACAGTTGGACACATATACGAAATCGAATACAAATGCTGATTATATTTTTGAACTTGGCGGTCATGAAGATTGCAAAGACACTGATTTTGCCCCTTGGCTTTTCTGGCTGGGCAAAGACAACACCTATGCCGTTAAGTTGGACGATACACCGGAGACGGGGATTTATCACCTGGCATTGTATCAAGAAGGTTACGTTGATTCCTTGACCGTAATGAGTGCTTCCGGCGATGTTTTAACGGCATTGCAACTGAACGGCACTCCATTCGTTTACAACGGCATGAGGTTTTCACTGGCCGTCTCTGAAGACGAAGTGTTGCAATTGCATGTTGTTTCCGGGGACTTTCCGCCGATAGACAGCGCTACGCTGGTCGCATCGCCAGCCGGGATCGGATGGGGCGATGTCGGCGCGGCATCCTATGAACTGGAATACAGTTTTGACAACTTCGCAACCGTGATCCGCCAGTCCATAAAAAGTGATGCGGTGAGCTTATCCGGGATTCCGGCTGGAACCTGTCAATACCGTATTCGCCCTGAAGGCGGTGACACATGGACACGCGGTAAAGATATTGTCGTTGAAGCAACTGAGCAGCAGAAGCCGCAACGCTTCATCGCCGTCGAAGACAACGTGGCGGATGTGTTTTTCGCCCGCAAAACCGGAGTTTGGACGAGTGATTTTCTTGCCCGTCATGCCGGGGCGGTCAATGATTGGGGCGGAACGGGAGAGACCGTTCGAATTAACGGGAACAACCGCTTCAGCGATATTTTGAACGGCTGTGCCGACTCCAATATCTTCTACCTCACCGACGACGCCAACGGCGACGCGCTGTTTGTCGATGACATCTACACGGATTCGCTGAACGATCTTGGTCAAACGCAGTCAAGACTGGCGCAAATAAAAGAAATTCGCGCCGGAGCCGGAAACGACGTGATCGACCTGACCAGCCAGCGGTTCGAGTACACCGGCGACGGCCTGACCATGCGCGGCGGTTCCGGGAACGACACCATTTGGGCGAACCGGGGCAATAACCGGCTTTTCGGCGACGCCGGAAACGATCGTCTGGTCGGAGCTTCCGGGAATGACGTGCTGGTCGGCGGTTCCGGCAATGACCGGATGCATGGCGGTGGTGGCGATGACATTTTTACTTTCGGCGCGGATTGGGGCGTTGACACCGTGGAACAACTTGCATCCGGCAGTGTGACGCTGTGGTTCGAGACCGACAGCGGTGATTGGGACGAGACGTCTCAGACCTACACCGACGGAACGAATTCGGTCAAGGTTACCGGAGTTGCGGACATCAGGCTGAAATTCGGCAACTATGGCTATGACAGCGATCAATTTAATTTGCTTGTCGGGCTCGGCGCATTCGCGGACAGCTCATCGGCAAAGATTTTCGAAGACAAAAATAAACCGGGCGTTTTGGCAAGCCTGTAACATTATATTAGGGGAGAAACCATCATGTCAGTAATAAATACTCAAGGATTTCAAGAGGGCGCTCTCATCAATGAACTTGATGCTCCGGTACAGGGCGAGATTGGCAACAATGGAAATTATCTGGATAACTTTGGTTTGCAATTGGATCATGCCGGACTGTTCCGCTTGGCTGGCGATTTCGGCACACTTAATGGCTCAATCGCCATTTTGAACGGTAAAAAAAGCGTTGCCACCGGTCAGATCAAAAATGGCGTATTGGTTTTCAACAAAGGAAAAGCCGCCTTGTTGGACGGCAACGTCACCTATTCGATCCAGATCAAAAATTCCGACAAGGGGAAAACCGCTTCGGAATATGAGTTCAAGGCAACTGCGGATAAACTTTTCAAACTCGCGGACAACTCCGACGACTGGACGGATATGAAAACCGCCGGAGCGTCCGGGCACGTGGCTAAACTTGGCAAAGTTGCCGCCGCCGGAACACTGGTTTCGGATGGCTGGGTTGGATATGGCGACGTCATTGATTACATGGCGATTACGCTGGATACGGCGGCAAGTTTGAGTTTTGCCGTCGATGCTGATGACGCAACCAAGTTCACCGTTTGGCAGTTGAACGAGAAATCAGGCAAATATTCGCTAAAATCTTTGCAATCGACTACGCTCAAAGCCGCGAAAGGGACTACAAACTACACGGCGTTAAGTAAAAATCTCCTGCTGACTGCCGGAACGTATTATATTTCGATGCAGTCAACCAACGCGAAAAAAGGCGGTGATGCCGATTATCAAATCGCTGTCAACGCCAACACCAAATTCTTTACCAAGGGGGACAACTCCGACGACTGGACGGATATGAAAACCGCCGGCGCAGCGGGCGATGTCGCTAACTTAGGCAAAGTTGCCACCAACGGAACTCTGGTGGCGGACGGCTGGGTTGGATATGGCGACGCAATTGACTATCTGGCGATTACGCTGGATACGGCGGCAAGTTTGAGTTTTGCCGTCAATGCTGATGACGCCACCAAGTTAACCGTTTGGCAGTTGAACGAGAAATCGGGCAAATATTCGCTCAAATCGTTGCAATCAACCGCGCTAAAAGCGGCCAAAGGGACGACTGACTACACCGCCGCGACCAAGAATCTCCTGCTGAACGCCGGAATGTATTATATTTCGATACAGTCAACCAACGCGGAAAAAGGCGGCGATGCCGATTATCAAATTGAAGTCAACCGGAGCAGCATTTTCTTCCCGGCAGGCAATAACACCAACGATACATGGAAAGCGGTGGCAAATCGGGATGCGCTTGAAGTGGACGATCACTTCGCCGGCTGGGTGGGCTATGGTGACGCGACCGATTTTTTCAAGTTTGAAATCGAGCAAAGTGGAGCGATTTCACTGGATTTTGACGATGAAACGGCACGCTCCATGGCGAATAAGGAGTTGAAGTTGAGTTGTCTGGACGCAAACGGCAAATCGGTAGCGCTGACCGCATTGGAGCCAGACGTTTACACCGGAAAGAAAGAATTTGCTGCTGGCGTTTACTACCTTGGTGTGAGTTGTACGAATGTTAAAAAATTCAACACCACATATGACATTACTTTGGGCATGTTGGCCTGAGTGTTTTGAATCACCATGGTTCATGATCTCCCCGAGCATTGGAGCAGCTCGATGTTGCACACACCTGTCGCCGCATTGATATGCGCCAAACAGCATCCGGCTCGCCGTAGAGAACGATTACATATATGAATAGCAAACAGGTAATGAGAAAAACCGGATTTTCGGGAATCCTTTTGAGTCACAGAAACCTCTCCTCCTGCTCTAGCCAAAGTTCCGGGATGGGATTGCGGAGCGCCGCATCGGTGAGCTTGGCGGGGATGTCGCCGGAGAGGATGCGGTGAATGATTTTGGGCGAGAGCCGGGTCATGCGGAGCCGCCGCGTGACCGCGCCGGGATCAATTTTCAGCACGGCGGCAATATCCTTGGCACTGGCGAAATCACCATTCGCCAGCAGTTTCTCCCAGCGGAAGGCACGGGCGAGGCTCAAGGCCAGCGGCGATTTCTCCGGCTCGGAGTCGTCACCAGTTGCGATTATGGTTCGACGCGCTCCGCAGGAACGGAACGCGATGGGAATGTGAATATGCAGATTTCCGTTTTCAAGGTTGTCAATTTTGGGCATTTGCCGCCATTTCCTCTCTGAGCGTTTTCACTCCGTCGGTTCTTATTTCAAGGTCGAGTCCGGTCTCGGTCACGACCGCCTGTTTGATCAGCAGACGCACCAGCCGGTTCTTCTCTTCGGGATACATTTCATTCCAGACCGTGCCGAT
>JAEWSS010000300.1 GCA_023459755.1 Verrucomicrobiota bacterium
AAGATAAACGGCTTTGCGCTGCAGTGGCGCGGCGAATGGCAGGATCTCAAGCCGGAAAACTGGAACAATGAACTTGCCGCAATCCGTCGTGCTTCGGAGTCCGGCATGATGGATTTCATGCTGCTGATGCATCTTTATGCGACCTGGAGCTCGGTTCGGAAAAATCCGCAGTTTTCCTGCGCCAACCCGGAGCACGTTGATGCGCTGATCCAGAAAATACGCACAATGGCCGAAGCCGGCGTCGGTCACATCATGGTGTGCGCCGACGACTGGACGCCGCTGGCCGACGGCCGCTATGTGAACCCGACCGAGGCCGACAACGCCGAATTTGGTTCCGCCGCCGCCGCGCATGCCTATTTGATGAACCGTCTGCAGAAGGAACTTCGCGGGGATTTTCCCGAACTTGAACTGGCGCTTTGCCCGCCGCCCTATTCGCTCGATCACGGCAATCTGGACGGACACAAGGCGATGGGGGACTATTTTGAGGAGTTCAACCGGCTCGCCGCGCCGGAAATCATGCTGGTCTGGACCGGACGGCACATCGTTTCCGAAAAAATCACCCATGACGACTATCTGGAATTCAGCCGGATGCTTCCCGGCCGCCGCTTATACCTCTGGGATAACAGCGAGAGCATCAATCCCATACAAATGTGGACCACTGCGTTTTATCCGGGATTCGATGCGGATTGCGCTGAAATTATCTACTTGAATATGCATGCGCTGAGCCATGTTGCCCAGCACGCATTCAGGATCGAGATGAACGACTATCTGTGGAATCCGGCCGGATATGATGTCAAAAGGTCTTTTTTCGCCGCTTTCGACAGTGTGCACGGCACCGGCTCGGCGGAATTGGCATGGGATATTTGTGAACGGTTGGAAAAATTGTTTGCCGCCGATCCCGGATCCGACTTTGAAGCGTGGCGTTCCGAAGCCGAGACGATATTGGCCGATTTGCCTGAACTTGAGGCCGCCGGTTATCCCGGAAACTCCATAAAAAGCGCTATCGAACGGGTGATCGCCCTTAATTCCACCGCGGTGCCGGAATATCAGGCGCCGGTCGGAGTCAACAGTCTCGCCGTTGCCGACTGGCGGAAGTTGACGGACAACGACACCGGCGCGGAGGTTCCGGCCGGGCTGTCAAGCAGCTTCCGTCTTGCGGTGGACAGCGGCACGCTGTTCATTGATCTGAAACTCAACCAGCCGCTGCTTTCAACTGAAATCGCAAAAATCAAGGCCGATCCCGGCGCCGACAACGTTTTTCACAACCCGGAAACGGTGGAGATGTTCATTCAGCCGAGCTTCGGCGGTGATTATCTGCATCTCGCCTTTGATGTGGCCGGCAATAAATTCGACGAACTTACCGCTCAGGGCGGCGCCGGATGGGACCCGGCGTGGCGGCTGGAAATCGAAAAGACTGAAACGTCATGGACCGCCCATGTGGCGATTCCACTGGTTGAGCTCGAACGGCTGGGCACCACGGCTCCGGCTCACGGCAACGCCTGGAGATTGAACATTTTCCGCGTTCCGTTCGGCAGTGCGTGCCAGTCGTTTTCCTCCAGCGGCTATGGCTTTCACACCAAGGAACTTTTTGGTAAAATTTCATTCAAGGAAATAAAGTAAAGATGAAAATCTGGCTCTGCGGCGAACCGGAGTGCGATCTGGTTCGGTTATTCAACGAAAATAAAATCGAGTTCAATCTGACCGGCGATCCGGAATATGCGCTCTCCGCCGGGAGCACCGGGGATGTTCTGCTGCTGACCGCGGCGAAATATCCGGACGAGCCGTCGCGTCTGCCGGAGTCGTGGCGTCGCGCCGCGGCCGACGGCAGCCGGAATGTCTACGCCGAATTCTGCGGCGAACCGGACGAGGAGCCGGCGGTCGCCGGGTTTGAACGCGAAGTCGTCACCACTTCCGAATTCGGCGATAAACTCGCGGAAATGCGGATATTGATGGTCAGCGACTGCCATTATCTGCGGCGTAAAAATTCGTCGCCGTGGCTGGTCGCGGCTAAGGTGGCCGGATTCGACAACGCGCTGTTCGGACTGCCGGAACAAACTTGGCCGCTGCTGTACCGCTTTGGCGTCAACGGATTTATGGCGACTTCGGCTCTGAGTTCGTTCATCACCGGACGCTTTGCGCCCGCCGAGGCGTGGGCGGTGGTGTGGCAGACCATTCTCAGCCGTTTGACCGGGCGTGAAATTCCCGATCTGCACTGGACGCCCGACGTGGCGCCGAGTTTTTCCGCCGCCGCGGTGATTTCGGACAACGATCTTCTGCATGCCGCCCGCCGCGGTGCCGCCTGGTTCGAGAAGTCCGGTCTGCTGATGGACGGTGAATGCCGGAAACAATGCAAGGAAGGTTCCAACCATTATCCGGATGAACTCAACTACAGCCCGGCCCGCCGCAAGTTTTGCTGCGGCGACGGCTCGCTCGGCATGCTCGAAGGCGCCAACGCAAAGATCATGTACGACGGTTCCCAGAAATTCAATTACGGGTTCCGCGCCGACTGCATCGGCGAAGCGTCGATGGCGCTGGCGCTGGCCGGAAAATGTTTCGACAATCCAAATTGGCAGCGCTATTCGACCAATCTCAACGACTATCTCTGGCGAACCAGCTATTTTGCCCAGGGGCCGCGCGCCGACCGCGCCAGCGCTTCGTTCGGGCTGGTGGCATGGATGGGCAACGACGTGAACAACGGCGTGTATTACGGCGACGACAACGCCAGAATGATGCTCGGCTGCATCGGCGCCGCTTCGGTTCTGCCCGAATATTCCCATCTTGAGCGGCTGGCCGGCTGTCTGGTCGGCAATATGCGGACCTCCGGCGCCAACGGCTATCGCACCGACCGGCTCGAGGACTGCGACATGCAGAAAAACGGCTGGCGATTTTATTTCGACCGCGAGGTCGTCAATTACGCTCCTCATTTCGAGTCGTGGCTTTGGGCCTGTTACTGCTGGGCGGTGGCGCACGGCGGCAGCGACCGCTTCCGCTCCCGCGCCGAAAACGGCATCGCCGCCATGCTGGAAAATTATCCGGACAACTGGAAATGGACCAACGGTCTTCAGCAGGAGCGCGCCCGCATGCTGCTTCCGCTGGCCTGGCAGGTGAGAATGGCGGACACTCCCGAACACCGCCGTCAGCTGGAGTTCATGGTGAACGAACTGCTGAAGTATCAGGATCAATGCGGCGCGATCCGCGAGGAACTCGGCGCGGCCGGCAAGGGACAGTTCGCCCCCTGCGCCAGCAACGAGGCCTACGGCACGGCCGAGGCTCCGCTGATACAGACCAACGACGACGCGCTGTCGGATCTGCTTTATACCACAAATTTCGCGTTTATCGGCCTGCATGAGGCGGTTGCCGCCACCGGCAATCCGGAATGGCGCAAGGCGGAGGACAAACTTGCGGCGTTTCTCGCCAGAATCCAGGTGTCTTCCGGCAGGCATCCCGACTTGGACGGCGGCTGGTTCCGGGCATTCGACTTCAAGCGTCACGACTACTGGGGCTGCAACGCCGACGCCGGATGGGGCGTGTGGTCGATCGAGTCGGGATGGACGCAGGGATGGATTGTGGCGGTGCTCTGTCTGCGCGCCGCCGGAACCTCGCTGTGGGACATATCTTCCGGCCTGGACATGGCCGGCGCGCTGAGGAATGCCGAAGCGACAATGATTGATTCGGCATCTGATGCCGCAGAACAAAAAAACAATTAATGAAAGGATTTTGAAGATATCATGAAAAGGTTGCGTTTTACTCTGATCGAACTTCTGGTGGTGATTGCGATTATCGCCATTCTTGCGTCCATGCTGCTGCCCAGTCTGGCCAGAGCGCGCGAGATGGCGCAGCGGTCGAGCTGTTCCGGCAATCTGCGCCAGGGCGTCAGCGGCATGCTGATGTACTGTGCGGAAAACAAGGGCTGGATGATTACTTACGGCGAAGGGTACACCAACTGGTGGTGTCTCCGGGCGATGAGCGACGCGCTCGGTCTTCAACTGGAAACGGACGAGGGCGGGCGCTATTGCAAGCCGTGTCCCCCGGAGGCCCGGCGGGTAACGGTGTGTCCGTCCGCGGTCTGGGCCGATCAGATCGGATATATGGGAACCGCCTACGGCGCAATTTATTTCAGCTGGAAGTGGACCGACTCCATGGCCGATTATGAGGAAAGCGGCTGTGAAAAATCTTATGGCGGGACAACCGCGGTCAATGTCGACCGGGTTCCGTCG
>JAEWSS010000301.1 GCA_023459755.1 Verrucomicrobiota bacterium
GTTCCGCTCAACGTTTCTTTTTCAATCAGCGCTTTGACCGCCACGGCGGCGGCGAGGGCGCTGAGCGTTATCAGATGGTGTCCGCAGGCGTGTCCGATACCGGGGAGGGCGTCATATTCGGAAAAGATGACGATGACCGGCTTGCCGGTGCCGGCTTCGGCGGAGTAGGCGGTTTTGAGGCCGCCGAACTCGCGGGTGACGCGGAATCCGGCCTTTTCCAGATATTCGCACTGGGCGGCGGCGGCGGCCACTTCGTGATGGCCGGTCTCCGGGTGGTTGAGGATGTATTCGGACACCGCGGTAAGTTTTTCGCGTTCGGCGGCGACCGCCTTGTTTATTCCGGGCAAAAAATCCTTCATATTCACTTCACGCTCCGATTTCAACCGATGTTCCGTCCGCCCCGGTCGAACGGTCGACCGCCTCCAGCATGGCGGTGACTTCCAGCGCCGCTTCGGGGGCGACCGGCGCAACGCCGGTGCGGAAAAATTTTTCGATCTCTTTTATAGTTGAACCGTAAAATTCGGCGTTGGGGGCGGCGACTTCAAAACTGTCGCCGTCCGCCGTGCCGCCGTAGGCATACCGGCCTGAGCGAAGCTCGACTTTCGCGGTTCTTCCGTCCTCATAATTTACCACGCATTTGACGCCGTTCAAGTTTTTTTGCGCTGATAGTTCAACCGCGCGGCCTTTCATCATCAGCTGCAGAAGCTCAAAGGTGTGGACGCCGTACCAGACCACGCCGCTGCCGCGTTTTGCCTCGCCAAGCGCACCGTAGAGCGAAAGTTCGCGCGGCGCCGGATGCGTGCGGTGAAATTCCACCGCGTCGGCGGCAAAACGCAGCGGCGACGAAGTGAAAAACGGGATATTGTTCCGCCGGACAAGTTCCAGTATTTTTTTGCCGTCGACCACGGTGGCGGCCAGCGGTTTGTCCAGCCACACCGGCATTCCGCCGGCGGCGCACTGCTCCATGTAAAAGAGGTGCTCCGCCGGGTCGTTGGACTCCACCATCACGGCGTCGGCTCCTTCGAGCGCCGACTGAACGTCGGTGGTGATCCGGGTTACGCCGAGGCCGCGCAGGACTTCACAGCGCGCCGCGATTCCGGCTTCGTCCTGAAACGCACTCGGCACGGCCATACAGCTGACCGGCAGAAGTCCGTACACCCGCTGATCCGGGGCAAACGACGGGTCACACATGCGTCTGGCGTATTCGACGGTGTGACTTGAGTCGGCGCCGATCATTGCAACTTTTATCATGATTGTCAATTTCTCCGATTTTATTTGAGGCCGATCAGCGCGAGCGCGTTGTCCCGCCCGACCGCCGCCAGCTCCGCATCCGAAAGCAGTTCAAGCGACGCCAGAAAATCCATGCATTGCGCAAGCGTGGCCGCCGACCCGACCAGACATTGCTTGGCCGGATTGTAGAGCCGTCCGGACGCTTCGAGCACCGCATCGTTTCCCAGCACATTGTAACGTCCCGGCGGCAGGCCGGCGGCCGGCGACCCGTCGCTGACGATCACCAGCTTTCCCGCGCCTTTGCATCGGACAAAACATTTCAGGACTTCCGGCGGCAGATGGTGGCCGTCGGAGATTGCCATTGCGGTCAGATCGTCGTTTGCCAGTCCGGCGAAGATGGCGTTGCGGTGGCGCGGCAGAAAATTCGGTACGCCGTTGCCGAGATGGGTCAGCGCTTTTGCGCCGTGCGCCGCCGCAAATCGAAGACTTTCCGGCGTGGCGTTGTGATGTCCGATTGAAACGGTGACGCCGAGTTTTACCGCATGGGCGATCAACTCTCCGCTGTCCGGCGCCGCGGCCGCGGTCAGCAGCTTGATTTTTCCGTGCGCCGCATCCATCAGTTGGTCGAAACCTTCCGGTGACGGCGGCTGGACGCACCGGGGATTGTGACAGCCGATGTATCCCGGTTCAGGCGCCAGAAACGGACCTTCGAGGTGAATGCCGGGGATGTTCTTTTCCAGTCCGGCGCTCTCCACCGCCTTGGCGATCAATCCGAGGTTGCACTGGTACATCGCCGCGCTTCCGGTGATGACGGTGGGCAGAAACAGTGCGGTGCCGGACGCGAGTATCGCGTCGGCGGCGCGCAGAAATCCGTCACGGTCAAGCGTGTCGGATGAAAAATCCACGCCGATCTGCCCATTGACCTGGAGATCCACCCAGCCGGGATTTTTTATCATTCTAACACTCTCCGTTTTCAATTTTTTCGTTGATAAATTCACGCAGCAGCTTGAACGCGGCGCCGCAGGCCGCTCCGTCGGCTCCGGCGGCGGCGAACTCCAGTTTTGGCGGTTCGCGGCGGGCCGGCAATGCGGACTGCAGCCTTTTTGTCAGTCCGTCCAGAAATTCGGCGCCGAGCAGTTTGAAGCGGCCGCCGAATACCACGGTGTCCGGGTCGGTGATCGCCGCCAGCATTTTCACCATGTCGGTGCAGACGGCCAGATAAGCATGGACGGCATCCGGCGATGCGCCGTGTTTCCGGTAGATGTTCAGCAGCTCGGGTTCCAACCGGGAAAACTTGGGCGCGGCGGAATCGGAGGTGTTCACGATCAGGTCGCGGATTTCTCCGGCCGAATGATTCAGGCCGTTCAGCATCGCACCGTTGTGATGGATGACCGCTCCGACGCCGGACCCGAAGGTGATGTAGACGAAATTCTGATAATCCGCCGCGGCGCCGCCGCGCCATTCCGCCGCCGCCGCCGCACGGGCGCGGTTGCGGAGCAGCACCGGAAGGCCG
>JAEWSS010000302.1 GCA_023459755.1 Verrucomicrobiota bacterium
GCTCATTTCCTCCACCGCCAGAAGCACCTCCCCGATAGCCTCGCGTTTCCGCGAAATCTGTGAAAACGGATTGCTTCCCAGGTGCGCGAACGCCCGGCGCAGCTCCGGCTGGAACAGTACGATCAGCAGCGTCGGCACCGCCACCCAGATCATATCCATCAGCCATGAGATAACTTCAAAGTCCATCGCCTTGACCAGTGTGGTGAAGACGATCAGCACCAGACCCATGCCCATCAGCATATTGGCGCCTCTGGTTCCCTTCAGCGACCGCAGCAGCAGATAGATGATGACGAACAGCAGAAAAATTTCCATCACCGGCTGAACGTAGGTCACCGCCGGGATCAGATAGTTTTTTATTAACGGAGAATCAAGAAAATCCAGCATATTTTTTGCTTAGCTCCTTTGTTCCGTCAGGGCGAGAAGTTTGAACATCGCGGCGTGTTCGGCGCCGTTGTGCACCCGGAGCCAGTCCGTCCGGCGGGCGAGGGCGACAGAAAGTCCCAGTGTCACCCCGTCGCGGTTTACCGCCTCCGGTATGCCGCACAACTCGCCGAGAAAACGCTTGCGCGAGTGGCCGATCATCACCGGAAATCCGGTGGCGCGAAACATTTCCAGATCGCGCAGGATCGCCAGATTGTGATCGGCGTTTTTTGCGAATCCGAGATTCGGGTCAATGATTATTTTTGACCGTTCAACTCCGGCGGCCAGTGCTTTCTGCACCGCCGTCATGAGTTCGGCCAGCACCTCGCGCGCCGGGTCGGAATAAACTGCGTTTGCGTTCATTTCCGCCGGTGTGCCGCGGGTATGGGCGATCACCAGTCCGGCGCCGGTTTCCGCAACGGTCCGCGCCATATCCGGATCGAATCCGAGCATGCTGACGTCGTTGACGATCGCCGCACCGGAGTTTACGGCGGCTTTGGCGACCGCGGCTTTTCGGGTGTCCACGCTGATCAGTGCATCCGGATGCCGCCGCCGTATTCCGGCGATCACCGGGATGACCCGGTCAAGCTCTTCTTCGACCGGGACTTCGGCCGCGCCGGGGCGGGTGGATTCGCCGCCGACGTCGATTGCATCGACGCCGGCGTCAAGCATTGCAACTGCATTTTTGATGCAGGTTTCCCGGTCGGCGCCGCCGGAAAAAGAATCCGGCGTGGCGTTGACTATTCCCAGTATCCGAGCGAATTTATTCGGCATTCTCCGGCGTCTCCACCGAGTTGTTGTCGTTTTCAGCCAGCGGCGTAGCGACGGCGGCGTCATTGACGGCGTCCGCCGGAACGTTGCTCGCGTCCGTGTCGTTTTCCGGCGCGGCGTTTTCAGTTGACGGCTCAAGCAGCCGGGAAATACCGGTGATCCGGTCTCCGGTGTTGAGATTCATAATCTTAACGCCTTTGGCCGCGCGGCCGGTCTGCCGGATCTCGTTGACCGGAATACGGACCAGCAGTCCGCGTTCGGTCGTCACCAGCAGTTCGTCGCCGGACGTGATCTGCACCGCCGAAACCACCGTTTCGCCGTCGCGCAGCTTGATGCTGACTACGCCTTTGGCGCCGCGCCGGGTCTTGCGGTAGCTGGTGACCAGACTGCGTTTCCCCATGCCGCCGTCGGAAATGACCAGCAGTTCGGGGCCGACAGCCTCAATGACTTCCGCATCCGCCGCCATCTCGGATTCTTCCGCCTCCGGTACGTCGGCTTCGTCGTCCTCCGCGGTTTCGCCGCCGAGATCTTCGTGGATCACGGTCATGCTGACAATGTAGTCGTCTTCAAGTTTGAAGCGCATGCCGGTCACGCCGCGGGCGGTGCGGCCCATCGGCCGGATCTCTTCGTCGCTCTGGGCGAAGCGGCAGGCCATGCCCTTGGCGCTGGAAAGAATGATTTCGTTGCCGTTTTCGGTAATCTCGGCGCCGACGAGGTCGTCGTCCTCCTCGATGACCAGTGCGCGCAGGCCGACCCGCCGCAGATTGGAGAAGGCGGACAGCGGCGTCTTTTTGATATAGCCGCGCCGGGTGGCCATGACGATGAATTTGTTTTCGTCTTCAAACTCCTCGGTTTTGACGGTCAGCATGGCGCGGATGCGGTCGCCCGGCTCCACCTTGATCATGTTGACGATGGCCTTGCCCTTGCTGGTGCGCGAGCCTTCGGGAATTTCGTAGACGTTAAGCCAGTACATGAAACCCTTGTCGGAGAAGAAGAAGATCAGGTCGTGGCTGTTGGCGTTGAACAAATGTTCAACATAGTCCTCGTCGCGGGTTTCCATGGACTTGATGCCCTTGCCGCCGCGATGCTGGGTCTGATAGGTGTCGGCCGGAACCCGTTTGATGTAGCCGGTGTTGGACACGGTGATGATGCAGTTGTGCCGCGGGATCAGGTCGGCGATATTGAGGTCGCTGTCGTCGGCGACGATTTCGGTGCGGCGCGGATCGGGATACTTGTCGCGCACTTCGACGAGTTCGTCCTTGACCACCTTGAGCCGGAGGTCGCGGTTGGCGAGCAGTTCCTTGCAGTAGTTGATGAACTTTTCGAGTTCGTTGTATTCGTTCTGCACATCGTTGACGGCCAGATGGGTCAGCTGGTGCAGCCGCATGTCGAGGATGGCGCCGGTCTGTTCAACCGAGAGGTCGAACCTGGCGCGCAGCCGTTCGGCGGCGTCCTGTTTGGACTCCGACTCGCGGATGATTTTCACCACTTCGTCGATATTGTTGAGTGCAATCAGCAGTCCGGCCAGAATATGGATTCTGGCCTCGGCTTTTTTGAGGTCGAACATGGTGCGGCGGGTCACGACTTCAAGCCGGTGGTCGATATAGGCCTGGAGCACCTGAACCAGATTCATCACCCGCGGCCGGTTGTGATCGACCACCAGCATGATGCAGCCGTAGCTCATTTCGAGCTGGGTGTGGGCGTAGAGCTGGTTCAGAACCACCGAACCCATGGCGCCGCGTTTGATCTCGATCACCACCCGGATGCCGACGCGGTCGCTGGATTCGTCGCGCACGTCGGAGATGCCGGTGATGACTTTGTCGGTCACCAGTTCGGCGATGCGTTTGACCATCTGCTCTTTGTTGACCATGTAGGGGATCTCGGAAACGATGATGCGTTCGCGGTTGTCCTTTTCCTCGATCACGGCGCGGGCGCGGACTTTGCAGGAGCCGCGGCCGGTCTGGTAGAACATGCGGATGGGGTAACGTCCGCGCATGATGGCTCCGGTCGGGAAGTCGGGGCCGGGCATGACGTCCATAAGTTCGTCCACCGTGCTGGAGGGGTTGTCCATCAGCATGATCGTGGCGTTGATGACCTCCGCCAGATTGTGCGGCGGAATGCTGGTGGCCATGCCGACGCCGATACCGGTGGTTCCGTTGACCAGCAGATGCGGAAACCGGGAGGGCAGAACGGTGGGTTCCTGCAGGGTTTCGTCGAAGTTCGGCATCATGTCCACGGTGTCTTTGTCGATATCGGCGAGCAGTTCGTCGGAGATTCGTTCAAGCCGGCATTCGGTGTACCGGTAAGCGGCGGCGGAGTCGCCGTCGATACTTCCGAAGTTGCCCTGGCCGTCCACCAGCGGAACCCGCATTGAGAACGGCTGGGCGAGGCGCACCATCGCGTCGTAGACCGAACTGTCCCCGTGCGGATGGTAGTTGCCGATGACTTCGCCGACCACCTTCGCGGACTTTACGGTGGCGTGGCTTTTGGTGAACCCCTGCTGCTTCATGGCGAACAGGATGCGGCGGTTGACCGGCTTCAGCCCGTCGCGCACGTCGGGTATCGCCCGCCCGACGTTGATGCTCAGGGAGTACTGAAGATACGCGGTGTGCATTATGTCTTCGATATTGACCGGAAAGTCTTTGTAGGAAAGTTCGCTCATGGTGTTTTTTTCCAAGTTCCCCGTTATATTATTTATATATATAATAACACAATATACACCCGTGGGTGATTAAATCAAGCTCGCGGCAATAAAAAAAAGACGCTTTTGCAAGCGTCTTTTTTCTGGGGAGTTCCAGCGGCGGCGATCCGGTGGTCAGCCGCGCGGCGGAAAGTCGAATTCGTATTCGAAAAGGTCGCCGATTTTAACTATGGCGGTGTCTTCGTTCGGGCCGTCAACCCGGAGTGTGGCTTTTGCTCCGCACTGCAATCCGAGCGAGATCAGATTCAGAATGCTGGTCAACTCGCATTCCCCGTCTTCGGTGACGATGGTGAACGTGTTGCCCGGAAATTCGTTCATGATCACGGTAAGGATCGCGCTGGACGGCCGGCAGTGTATTCCTGCCCGATTCTTTATGGTGACGGATCTTTCCTTCATGGACAGCTCCCTGTTAGTTTTTTGAGTTGTTCAACCGACAATCGCACCCGGTTCGACGTCGCCGTCCGGGGTTATCAGCCGGAGCTTTTTTCCGGACTTCGCCGCCAGCAGCATGCCGTTCGACTCAATGCCGAAGATCGTGGCCGGTACCAGGTTGGCCACCACCACAATGCTTTTCCCGACCATTTCCTCCGGCGTATAGCTCTCCGCGATCCCGGAGACAATCTGGCGAACGTCACCCTTGCCGAGGTCGATCTGAAGCTTCAGCAGCTTGGTCGATTTTTCGACCTTTTCCGCGGCGGTCACTTTTGCCGCGCGCAGTCTGGTTCGGAAGAAATCGTCGATGGTGACCGGAATGATTTCCGGCGCCATTTCGTCACGCGCGGTCTTTTTCTCGAGCGTCTCGTGAACCTGCTGTTCGTCCGGTTTGATGCGCATGAACAGCGGTTCGATCTCCTTGATTTTGCTTCCGGTGATGCGGTCTCCGCCGGAAGTGAGGTCGCGGATGTTGCAGTCCAGTTCGCGGCCGAGCCCGAGCGCTTCGCGCAGGTCGCCCATCTTTCCCGGCATCACCGGGTAGAGCAGAACCGACACCTGACGCAGCAGTTCGGCCGAAGTGTGCAGAACGGTGTTCAGTTTGTCAAGTTTTCCCTGTTTGACCAGCGACCACGGCGCGGTCTTTTCCAGATAGCGGTTGCCGGCCCGCACCGCGTCGAGCACGGCGGCGATGCCGGCGTCGAGCCGCATCTCGCGGATGGACGCGGCGGTGGCGGTAATCGCGTTGTGCAGCGCGGTAAGAAGTTCGTTTTCCTCCATGGCCATTTCTCCGGCCGCGGGGATCACGCCGCCGGCGCGGGCGGTCATTTTGATTACCCGGCTGAGCAGGTTGCCGAGGTCATTGGCCAGATCGCTGTTGTAGCGGGTGACGAAGGCGTCCTCGGTAAAGCTGGCGTCGTTGCCCATGGTCATTTCGGAGAGCAGGAAGTAGCGGAAGGCGTCCACGCCGTACTTGTCCACCATATCCATCGGGTTTACGGCGTTGCCGCGCGATTTGCTCATCTTGTCGCGTCCGGCGAGCCACCAGCCGTGGGCGAAGATGGTCTTGGGCATTTCGACGTTCATGGCGCGGAGCATGGTCGGCCAGTAGACGGTGTGGGTGGTAAGAATGTCCTTGCCGATCAGGTGATAGGAGGCCGGCCACCACTTCTTGAACGTTTCGTCGTCCTGCCGGTAGCCGACGCCGGAGATGTAGTTGATCAGCGCGTCGAACCAGACGTAGCAGACGTAGTCGCGGTCGAACGGCAGTTCGATTCCCCAGTTAAGCCGCGACTTCGGGCGTGAAATGCACAGGTCGTTCAGCGGCTTCTTCAGAAAACCGAGCGTTTCGTTGGCGCGGAACGGCGGCATGATGAAATCGGGGTGGGTCTGGATGTAGTCCACCAGCCAGTCCTGGTAGCGGCTCATGCGGAAGAAGTAGTTTTCCTCGATGATTTCGGTGACTTCGCGGCCGCATTCCGGGCATTTGCCGTCCACCAGATCCTTTTCGGTGTAGAAGCGTTCGTCCGGCACGCAGTACCAGCCGGAGTAGGATGCTTTGTAGATCAGATCGCGGTCATAGAGATCCTGAAGCACATCCTGAACCACTTTCTTGTGGAACGGCTGTGTGGTGCGGATGAAGCGGTCGAACGTGATGTCAAGGCGTTTCCACAGCTCCTGAAAGCGGACGACGGTTTCGTCGCACTGCTGCTGCGGGGTGATGTTTTTTTCCGCGGCGGCCTTTTGGACTTTCTGGCCGTGTTCGTCGGTGCCGGTCAGAAAAAAGGTCGGCTCTCCGAGCAGGCGGTGGAAGCGGG
>JAEWSS010000303.1 GCA_023459755.1 Verrucomicrobiota bacterium
GTCAAGTTCTCCCTGCTGTTTTTGTTTTTGAAATGAACGCCGGTTCACCGCAGGGCGGAAGTGTCAACCGCGCTTTGGCGGCGGGAATCTCCGGTTTTCACTTCTTTATGTACGGTATTTGGAATAAAAAGGCCGGGAAAATTTGCTTTTTATCGAAAAATGGATTATCTTTTTATAAAACTTAAGGAAAGCAAACGATGCGGAACAGAATCGGCCTCCGGATGAATATCATGCTCGGACTGTTCGGGCTGTGGCTGTTTGCGGTGCTGGCATCGCTGTTCAATATCGGCGTATTTCAGCGCGCCGAGTATCTGCGCCGCGGCGACGACATCGCGGTGCGTCAGTTTTTTGTTCCGCCGCAGCGCGGTCCGATTTTTGATAAGAAGCATGTTCCTCTGGCGTGGTCTGAACGTTATTTCGATCTGACGTTCGATCCGGCATCGGCGGCTGAATGGCCGGAGATCCGCGCCGAACTCTCCGCCGTATTCCCCGGACTGCCTGAAGAGCCTCCGGCGGCGGAGCATGATGAAAAACGCGTGACACTGATTCGCGGCGTGGCGGTCGGCGACCTGCCGCGGCTTAAGGAGCCGCTCGCAAAATTTCATGCGTTGAAGGTTCAGCCCCGGATCGAGCGGAAGACTTACGATTCTCCGGCGGTGCGTCGGCTGATCGGCGAAGTGCAAAATTTCGACAACTGTCTGACCGGCGTTTCCGGCTTGGAGCAGCAGTATGACTTGACGCTCTCCGGAGTTGCCGAAATATATGAAATAACGGTGGACAAATACGGGAATGAGATTTTGTCCACCCGCAAAGTGCTTCAGAAACCCCGCGCCGGCCGTCCGGTGACCCTGCCGTTTACGCTCGACGACATCTTGAAGGCAAATCATGAATAAAATAATGGACGGACAAAAAACGGAGTCGGGGCGCAGCTGGGAGCGCCGCAGTCTTGCATGGTCGGCGGCGGTGCTGTGCGCACTGCTCGGCATGTGGGGGTGCATGGCGATATACAGCACTCAGATTGCCGCGTTGCGCGACTGGAATTTTCTGGGTCGTCAGGTCGTTTTTCTGCTGATCGGCCTTCCGGTTCTGGCAATATGCTGGAAAATTCCATTCCGGTGGTATGAGCGGTTCGGCGTTCCGCTGGCGCTGGCGGCGCTGTTCGGCGTGTTCAGTGTGCTGTTCTGGGGCAGGCCGGTCAACGGCATGTCCGGCTGGTTCGAGCCGTTCGGCGGAATTCAGGTTCAGCCATCCGAATTTGCAAAACCGTTTTACCTGCTGCTGCTGGCGCTGTTGTGGACCCGGATCGCCCGGCACAGTGAATTTGCGGCAATGGCGGTGTGTTTTGTGGCGGCGGCGGCGTTTGTGGTTCCGGTGGCGCTGGAGCCGGATTACGGTTCGGCGGTGATTTTCGCGGCGATGTTGCTGATATTTCTGTTTATTTCCGGCTGCGGAATATGGAAACTTCTGCTGGGTGGAGCGCTGTTGGGCGTGGTGGCGGCGGCTCTGGCGGTAGTGCGCTGGGATTTGGTGTCGCAGCGTTTTGAAGCGGTTTTCGGGAATGCCGATGTGCTGGGCAACGGCTGGCATGTCCAGCAGTTCCAGCTGGCGATCGCGCGCGGCGGCTGGATGGGGTCGAAACTCGGCAACACGGTGTGGACGGAAAATTATCTGCCTTTGGCGCACAACGACTCGATTTTTGCCTCAATGTCGGAAACCCTTGGATTTCTGGGGACGCTTCCGCTGCTGGCGCTGTTGTGCGCCCTGGTTGTGGTGCTGGTCAAGCTCGCCCGCGGCTGCGGCGACGACACCGGAAAAGTGTTTGTGGGGTCGGCGGCGTTTCTTATTGCGCTGCAGTCTCTGCTGCATGTCGGCGTAAACGCCACATTGCTGCCTCCGACCGGTTTGACGCTGCCCTTGATCAGTTACGGCGGCAGTTCGCTGATCGGAACAATGATGCTGGTCGGTATGGCGTTGAGCGCCGCCGGGACAGAAAAAACGGAATAAATTGCCTTTCGTTCTTGTAAAAGTGATTAAACGGAGGTATTTTAGAATAAAGCAGACGGCGTCGCCAAGTGCGGAGCCGACCGGATATAAACCAATTAACGAGGATGGTATGAGCACAGAAAACGTGATGCTTGCCCCAGAAAGCGAACCTCCGTCTAGTCGGCCGGGAACGGTTGGCTCCTCCTCGTCGTTTGTTTACTGATACGGCGTTTGAAGGCGGGGGGCGGTCGTTCCGGTCGATTCCTGGATGCGGTTCAAAAAGGAATTGCCAAATGCCTGATTGTCTTGTTATTGTAAATCATGTTTCACCGTTTGGGGTGGCAGCATGATACAGATGTTCCACAAAGCCAGTTACAGCCTGCGCGAAGTGTCGGACCGCGAACCCGGATGCTGGATTAATATTTCAGCGCCAACGCCGGCCGAAGTGGACGATATCTCCCGTCGTCTGAATATTCCGCCGACCATGCTTACCGACCCGCTGGACGAGGACGAACGCGCCCGAATCGAGGTCGAAGACGACACCCTGCTGATTCTGCTTCGCGTGCCGTATTTCACCAGCGACGCCGATGTGCCGTTCCGTACTGTTCCGCTCGGCATCATCTATTCCGGCGACTTTGTAATCACCGTGGCCAGCCGCCACGCCACCATTATGAACGATTTTTCCAACGGGTTGGTGCGCAACTTTGTGACGATCAACCGCGAGCGGTTTATTTTCCAGATTCTCAACCGCGCCGCGCTGCTGTATCTTAACTACTTGAAGGAAATCAACATTCGAACCGAGAACATCGAACGCGAACTCCAAACCGCGGTCAGCAATCACAAACTGATAAACATGCAGCTGCTGGGCAAGAGCCTGGTCTATTTCACAACCAGCTTGAAGGCCAACGAAATCATGATCGGCAGACTTTCCAATCTGAAAATGTTCAAGGTGTCGGATGACGACGAAGAGATGTTCGCCGATGTGATCGTCGAGTATCGCCAGGCGTTGGAAATGGCGACGGTTTACAACAACATTTTGAACGGAACCATGGACGCGTTCGCTTCGATTATCTCAAATAATCTGAACGTGGTCATGCGAACCTTGACTTACATCAGCATCATTTTGATGATCCCGACGCTGATCACCAGCATGTACGGCATGAATATCGCATGGTTGCCGTTTGCACAAAGCCCCTACGGGTTGTATATTATCATGGGAGCCTCGGTGATCGTGTCGCTGCTGGTGTGGTTCAGCCTCAGAAAGCGGAAACTTTAAAGGACGATGGGAATGAAAAAGAATATTTTGTGCATTGGCGCCGGATATGTGGGCAGCCCCACCATGGCTGTAATTGCCGACAATTGTCCGGATTGCGTGGTTACGGTGGTTGACATCAATGAAAAACGCATCGCGGCGTGGAACTCCGACAATCTGCCGATATATGAGCCGGGACTCGACGAGGTGGTGAAGCGTCGTCGCGGCAAGAATCTTTTTTATTCCACCGATATTCCGGCGGCGATCAAAAAGGCCGACATTATTTTTGTGTCGGTGAACACCCCGACCAAGACGTTCGGATCGGGTGCCGGCAAGGCGGCCGACCTCCAATATCTGGAAAAAACGGCGCGCAGCATCGTCGAACACGCCGACTCCGATAAGATCGTGGTCGAAAAAAGCACGCTTCCGGTGCGCACCGCCCAGGCGATGAGCCGGATTCTGTTGAGCAACAGCAAGCATCTGAAGTTCCCGGTGGTCTCAAATCCGGAATTTCTCGCCGAGGGAACCGCGATCAACGACCTCCAGCATCCGGACCGGGTGCTGATCGGCGGATTGGAAACGCCGGAAGGCCGCGCCGCGGTCGAAACGGTTGCCGACATCTATGCCAACTGGGTCCCGCGCGAAAAGATCATCACCACCAATCTTTGGTCGAGCGAACTGACCAAACTGGTGTCGAACGCACTGCTGGCTCAGCGCATTTCATCGATCAACAGTATTTCGGCGCTGTGCGAAAAGACCGAAGCCAATGTTTATGAAGTCGCCGCGGCTGCCGGACGGGACTCCCGGATCGGGGCTAAATTCCTGAAAGCCGGCATCGGGTTCGGCGGTTCATGCTTCAAAAAAGATATTTTGAATCTGGTTTATCTTTGCGAATATTACGGACTGCCGGAAGTGGCGGCGTATTGGGAGCAGGTGGTGAAGATCAATGACTTCCAGGCGACCAGATTTGTCAGAAATATGTTGAGTTCAATGTTCAACACTGTGGCGGACAAGAAGATTGCGGTTTTCGGATTCGCGTTCAAGGCCGACACCAGCGACACCCGGGAGTCTCCGGCCTGCGCCGTCTGCCTCCAGCTGCTGGAGGAGCGTGCCAATGTGGCGATTCACGATCCGAAGGCGCTGGACAACGCAAAAATCGATCTGGCCGACGCGGTTGGCAATATTGAATATGTCGATTGTCCCTACGAGGCGGCCAAGGGCGCTCACGCGATCGCCGTATTGACCGACTGGCCGGAATTTGCCAAGCTCGACTATCAACACATCTTTGATCTCATGGAGAAACCGGCGTTTATTTTCGACGGGCGGAACATTCTGGATCACAAAGCGCTTTTTGAAATGGGATTCAACGTTTATCCGATCGGCAAAAAAGCACTGGTGCGGCAGTAATTCTGCGGCTTTGGTTAAAAAAGTATGGCGGCGTCAAATGGGCGCCGCTTTTTTTGTCGGCGTTTTGCCGGTTATCCGACCTCGGCGTGTGACCTCGCTTTGCTGTCGTGAGTTTTTCCGGAGGTCTTGCCCTTGCTTGTGACCTCGCTTGGCTGTCGTGAGTTTTTCCGGAGGTCCTGCCTCGCGTACGACCTCGCTTTCTTGCCGGGTTTTCCGGTGGTCTTGCCTTGCGTGCGATTTTGCTTTGCTGTCATGAGGTTTTTCGGTGGTCTTGCCCTGCTTGCGACCTTGCTTGGCTGTCGTGAGTTTTTCCGTTGGTCTTGCCCTGCTTGCGACCTTGCTTGGATGTCGTGAGTTTTTCCGGTGGTCTTGTCTTGCGTGCAATCTCGCTTTGTTTACGGATTTTCCGGTTGTTCTGCCTCGGCGTGCGACCTTGCTTTCCTGCCGGGTTGTCCGTTTGGCTTGCCTTGCGTGCGACCCCGCTTTGCTGTCGTGAGTTTTTCCGGTTTTCTTGCCCTGCGTGGAACCTCATTTTTTTTGATTTATCATCGGGTTGCCGCTTTTTTTTGATTTTTTTTTATAAAACCGGGAACCGGAGTATAGCGAGGCATGTCTAAAGTGGCAGTTCCCGTTCGGCGTCTTCTCATTCCCCTACCTCCAGGTTCGGAAATCCCTCCCCCCCGAGAAGACGCCTTTTTTGTGCCTTTGTGGCTATATTCAACCCGGCTCCGGAGCGTGGGGGATCGAGCTGCTGTTGCTTTTTTATTCCTTTGCGGGTATATTAAACCGGTGTCGCCAATCGGGATGCCTCGTTTTTTCCCTGGATTCGACACATTATAATACCACCTTCACGGCTCCTGTGCGTGTTTCGGCAGTGGCCGTCCGCGACCGCTGCGTTGCGCGACGGTTGCCCGCGGAACCGATGCCCAAGCCGCCTTTTTATTCACCGGTTCAGACCGGCTCTGCATTCTTCCTCTTTTTTCGTTTTTTTTTAACAATAAAACTTGTATTCCGGAAAAAACAGGGTAAAATAGGTGTGTAAAGGGTTGAAAAGGTTTAAAAAGGTGAGAGAATGGGCGAAAGTTTTTATCTTGGCAGATATGAACACGCGCTTGACGCTCAGTTTCGGGTGGCGATCCCGAGCGAGTGGCGCGGCGGCGACGCCTGTGCCTTTATCCTTTTTAAAGGACATGACCGGACGTTGACCTTGTTTCCGGTCGAAGTTTTCATGCAGTTTGTTGACCGGGTTCGCGGCGGCTCCTTTGCCAGCTTTGAGATTCAGGAGCTGTTGGCCTGGGTCGGCGAGCGCACCCGGAAATGCCAGTGCGACAAACAGGGGCGGGTGAAGCTCGACAAGGAAATGCTCGACGCCTGCGGAATCGGTTCGCAGCTGGAACTGGTCGGCGCGATAACGCATATTCTGATAAGAGCCCCGCGGACGGCTGAAGAGTCCTTGACGCGTGACGACGCCTTTTTTGCCAAACTCAAAGAATTTTCCGGAGACAGCGGGTCCGACTTTCTGCGTGGACTGCTGGGCTCCGTGGATAAAAAATGAACGACGAACTCTATGACGCCGGATTGATCGGCTCGAAAGAGAAATTCACCCATCTGCCGGTTTTGCCGCGCGAAGTGGTGCGTTATCTTTCGTTTGGGGATCGTCCGGTGCGCCTGATTGATGGGACGGTCGGTTCCGGCGGACATTCCGGCCTGCTGCTGGAGGCCAATCCGAATGCGGTGCTGTTGGGAATTGATCGCGACGGAGAGGCGCTGAAGCGCGCCGGTCGGCGGCTGGAGTTCGCCGGCGACCGGGTGAAACTGGTTCACGGTGAATTCGGCGATATTGCCGGGATTGCCGCGGCCAACGGTTTTGCCGGAGCGGACGGAATATTGCTGGATATTGGCGTGTCGTCGCCGCAGATTGACGACCCGTCGCGCGGATTTTCGTGGCGTAATGACGGACCGCTGGATATGCGGATGGATGCGGAAAGCGGAATATCAGCGGCGGAACTGCTGAACACATATCCGGAAGAGCGTTTGTCATGGATATTCCATGAATGGGGCGAGATCCGGTCGGCGCGCAAGCTGGCGGCGGCCGTGGCGGCGCGCCGGAAGACGCAGGCGTTTTCCGGCACCGCCGAGTTTGCCGACTTTTGTGAAAACGTTCTCGGCCGGACGCCGCGCGGCGTACTGCCGCTGCCGACGCTGGTGTTTCAGGCGCTGCGGATTGCGGTGAATGACGAGCTTGGCCAGCTGGAGCGCGGACTTGCCGGGGCATTGGCGACACTGTGTTCAGGCGGAGTGATGACGGTGATAAGTTTTCACTCGCTTGAAGACCGGATGGTGAAAAATTTTCTGCGCGACGCGGCGCGCGGCTGTATCTGTCCGCCGGACTTTCCGGTGTGCCGGTGCGGCCATCGTCCGGAGGTGGAGCTGCTGA
>JAEWSS010000304.1 GCA_023459755.1 Verrucomicrobiota bacterium
GTTCCCGACCATGCGAACGGAAATCACTCCGGCGGTTGCCCGTCGGGAATGTTTCAATTTGACCTTCTGCGATGCCAACGGAACGCGCAAGGATCGTCCGGACGGCGGCCTCTACGTTACTCCGGCGAATGCCAGCAAAACGGTCACGACCGGAGGCACGAACGCCGAAACCGTGGTGGTCGCGCTTGACGGGGACAAATTGGCGAAAGCCGAGCGTAAGGGCGGTTCCGGATTGGGCGTTTCCGAAAACGGCGTGATGTATACGCAGACCGTCAAGGATGTACACGCGGTCGCCTACGATGAGTGTGTTCCCCTGGATTTGCGCAATGCGACCCGCGATCCCGAAAAATGTGATGCCGTCAACCGGCAGGGAGTCGGAGTCGGCACGGATGGCGATCCCATGGGAACGATTTCGGCAGGCAATGTTCCGGGAGTCGGATGGCGGGCGACTGTCCGCCGTCTGCTTCCTGTTGAATGCGAAAGACTGATGGGATTTCCCGACAATCATACCCGCATCGTCTGGAAAGGGCTGCCGGAAGAGGAATGCCCCGACGCACCCAGATACAAGGCGTGCGGCAACAGCATGTGCGTCAACGTGATGGCATGGGTGGGACAGCGAATTGAGCAGGTTGAAAAAACATTTCACGCCGAAGCCTCAAATGAGGCTTAGAAAAACCTAACGGAGAAAGCCAATGAGTGAAATCGAACCGGAATGCCTCGAATGCGCGGCGCAGTATGAAGAACTGCTCGCCGACTACAAGCGCCTGAAAAAGAAGCTCCGCAAAATGCGGAAATCCTTTGCCGCCATTGAGTGCGCGATCACACACAAATGCGACCATTACGCTGAATTCATTATCGGTGAATGCGAAGCGTATCGCGGCAAATATGAATATGCGCCGGATTGCGAGAAAAAATAGCGCCAATCGGCGCTAATTTCCGCCACGAATAATCCCGTTACACTTAACTGCAGGAACAAAATGTCTCAAAATAATGAAATTGATGATTCGATTCGGCAAAATGCCGCCGGGCCGAAGTCCGCCGAAGTGGACGGACAGAAGGTCGAGCAGCATTCGTTGCCGGATCAGATCGAAGCGGATAAATACCTCGCGTCGAAAAAGGCGGTAAAATCCCGCACAAGCGGCCTGAAGTTTTCCAAACTCTGCCATTCAGGAGCGTGAGGTGTTCATATGTTCAACAAACTGAAAACTCTCTTTCGGACGCGGACACCTCCGCAACGAATTGTGCAGGCGCGTTTCGACGCGGCCCAGACAACGCGGGACAACGTGAAGCACTGGGCGGCGGCCGACCACCTCTCCGGCGACATGGAAGCCGCGCCGGAAGTCCGGCGAACGCTGCGGATGAGGTCGCGTTACGAGGTCGCCAACAATTCCTATGCCAAGGGGTTGGTGCAGATGCTGGCGAACGACACCATCGGAACGGGACCGCGACTGCAAATGCTGTCCGGCGACGAAGAATTCAACGACGAGGTGGAAAACGCATTCATGCGCTGGGCGGACGCGGTTCGGCTCTCGGCGAAACTCCGCACGATGCGGATGAGCCGCTGTCAGGACGGGGAAGCATTTGCCGTATTGGCGACCAACCCGAAAGTCAAAAATCAGGTGAAGCTGGATTTGATGCTGATTGAGGCCGACCGGGTGTCCGGCGATCTGAAATGGCTGGACGATGACACGAGTGTCGACGGAATTTCGTTCGACCCGTGGGGCAATCCGGTGGATTACCGGGTGCTGAAATATCATCCCGGCGATGTTCACTACATGCCCGGAGACGAGGCGATTCACGTTCCGGCGGAATACATGATCCACATATTCCGGCAGGACAGACCGGGATTGCACCGGGGAGTCCCCGAACTGACGGCGGCCCTTCCGCTATTTGCGCAGTTGCGCCGGTATAATCTCGCTGTCCTGTCGGCGGCCGAGGCGGCGGCGGACTTTTCCGCCATTCTCTACACGGACGCACCGCCGAACGGCGAATCGGACGAGGTGGAGCCGATGGACAGTATTCCGCTGGAACGGAATATGATGCTGACCGTCCCCGCCGGATGGAAAATGGGACAGCTCGATCCGAAACAACCGGCGGCGAATCACAGCGAATTCGTGAAAATCATTCTGAGCGAAATCGCCCGATGTGTGGTGACAACCTACGGGACGCTTGCCGGGGACTTTTCCGGACACAACTATGCGTCCGGGCGGTTGGACAATCAGATTTACCATAAAAGTATTCTGGTTGACCGGTCGTTCTGGGAAACGGAGGTGCTGAACCGGATTTTCGAGGCGTGGCTTCGGGAATATGCGCTCACGTCGATGCAATCCATTGACGCGGAACGGCACACGTGGTTTTGGGACGGATTCCCGCACGTTGATCCCGGCAAGGAGGCGACCGCTCAGGAAAAACGTCTGGCGAACAATTCGACGACGCTTGCTGCGGAATGCGCCAAGGACGGACGGGATTATATGTCGGTGCTTCGGCAGCGGGCCAAGGAAATCAAACTGATGCGGGAATTGGGAATCCCCATCTCGGGAGAAGAAAAAAGTGTTGAAAATCAACCCGAACCGGATGACGGTTCAGAACAAAAGGAACCCGTTGATGAGTGAATTTACTC
>JAEWSS010000305.1 GCA_023459755.1 Verrucomicrobiota bacterium
CCCGCGCGGTGCGCGACAAGCACATTTACACCATGGTGATGCCGTATACCGTTCCGGTTGAACGGCTGATGGCGGAAAAACCGGTCGGGCTGATTGTCTGCCGTGACAAAACGGCGGCGGCGCGGCCGGCGGAGCTGGCAAAGTTTGCCGCGCTCGGAGTGCCGATGCTTGAGCTCGAAGTCGAAGACACCGCGAAGGCCGCGGCGCTGGCGGTTGACTTCTGTGTCAATACCTGCAAGTGCTCGGGCGGTTGGCGTATGGACCGGTTCATCGATGAAGCGGTGGCTGACATCCGCCGTCAGGTTGGAACCGCGCGCGTGGTGCTGGGATTGTCCGGCGGCGTCGATTCATCGGTGGTGGCCGCGCTGATCCACAAGGCGATCGGCCGGCAGCTGACCTGCGTTTTTGTGAATCACGGTCTGCTCCGCAAGAACGAGCCGGAAAATGTTCAGGAGATATTCGCCCGCAATTTCGACATGAATTTGTGCTATATCGATGCGTCCGACCGCTTCCTTGACAAACTCAAGGGCGTGGCCGACCCGGAACGCAAACGCAAGATCATCGGCAAGGAGTTCATTGAGGTGTTTGCCGAGGCCGCCGCGAAGGTCGATGCTCCGTTTCTGGGGCAGGGGACCATCTATCCCGATATTCTGGAGAGCATTCCGCTGGACGGCAACCCGGCCGGCGTCATCAAAAGTCATCACAACGTCGGCGGACTGCCGGAAAATATGAAGTTCAAACTGGTTGAACCGGTCGAGCGGCTGTTCAAGGACGAGGTGCGTCAGGTCGGGCATCTGCTTGGTCTGCCGTCGGAATTGATTGACCGCCACCCGTTTCCCGGTCCGTCGCTCGGCGTCCGGCATGTCGGCGCGATCGAGCGCGACACACTGAAAATGCTGCGCGAGGCCGACGCGATCGTCACCGAAGAACTGCTCGCCTCCGGCTGGTATCACAAAACCTGGCAGACTTTCGCCATTTTTGTTCCGGTCAAGACCGTGGGTATGAAAAACCAGCACCGCACCTACGAGTATGTGATCGCGATCCGTTCGATCAACAGCGTTGACGCGGTCACCGCCCAGATAGTGCGTCTGCCGTGGGAACTGCTCGAAAAGATGGCCGACCGGATCGTCCGCGAAGTGGACGGCGTAAACCGGGTGGTTTACGACATTACCCAGAAACCTCCGGGGACCATTGAATGGGAGTAGAGAAAAAGACCAACGCAATGCGGCTGCTTGAGGCGGCCGGCATTGCGTTTGAGGATTTTCACTACGACGCTGCGGACGGCGAAATCGATGTCCGCAGCGTTGCCCGTAAAATCGGACAACCGGTGGGGCAGGTGTTTAAAACGCTGGTCACCACGTCGCCCGACAATGAACTCTTTGTTTTTGTGGTATCCGGCGAAAATGAACTTGACCTTAAAAAAGCCGCCCATGTCGCAAAAGTGAAAAGCATAGCCATGCTGCACTCAAAAAAACTTTTGCCGCTGACCGGATATATTCACGGCGGATGCTCACCGGTCGGCATGAAAAAAGCATATCCGACCTTTATCGACGAAACCGCCATTCTGTACGACCGCATATTTATCTCTGGCGGCATGATCGGCCTGAATCTCGCCGTGTCCCCCTCCGCACTCGCCGACTATATCGGCGCAGAATTTGCCGACATCGGCGAATAATAGCACAAAATTACCTCTTATCGCATAAAATTTTGCTTTATCCGTGCCGCTTTAAGTAGTAATGTAATTGTATTGCACCGCATAAATACACAACAATAGAGAATGAGAGAAAAATATGGAAAATATTTTTGCCGTTCGTACAAAAAATATCGAGTGGCGGTTTAAGACCGTCAAAGGTGAAGCTCTTGAACAGTTCGGATTCGGCGGCGGGGAGGGGGCGGAGACGGCTCCGGCCGAAGCGGTGCAGGCTTATCCGCGTTATCTTTATACGCTTGATCCCGGTCTTCGGGTGATTCAGGCCGACGGGTCGCACAACTGCGCATTGCTGTTTGACGAAATTACCGTCGAGTCGGTGCGCGAAGACGTAAAAAAATATATTTTCCATATGAGCGATCCGGTTTATCCGGTAAAGGTTCGATTGATCGTCACCGCGTTTATTGAGGCCGATGTGATGTCGTCGCAGCTTGAGATCGAAAACAACGGCGCGGCAAAAGTAACGCTTCTGAACCGCGACGCGGTATGCCTTACGCTCGCCGCGCCGCCGGAAAGTTTTATCACCACCTTTCAAGGCGGCTGGGGACGGGAAATGACCGGTGTGCGTGAAGACGCAATTCCGTTCGGAGTTCTCAAGCATCAGACCCACTGGATGATCCGCACCACCTGGCCGGACTGGCCGGGATGTTTCATCTCTTTGGGAGGGCGTGCCGGAGAAGAGCACGGGCGGGTGTTCGGTGCGGCGCTGGCCTGGCCGGGGGCGTGGCAGTACAAAACCAGTCGTCTGCCGTGGGAAAATGACCGGATATTTTTCAGCGCCGGAGTACAGGACGACCCGTCCGATTTGGACGCCGGCGCCATTTACCGGTCACCCGAAGTCATAATGACGTTTTCCGACTGCGGCATCGGTCAGGCGTCGCGTAATTTTCACAAGTTTGCCATGGGCGGAGGAATCTATAATCCGCGGGCGACCCGCCGAATTGTGCTGAACAGTTGGGAGGGCGTTTATTTCACCTTCGACGAAGCAAAACTGATCTCAATGATGGACGGCGCCGCCGAACTCGGCGTTGAGATGTTCGTGCTGGACGACGGCTGGTTCGGAAACGGCGAATTTCAGCGCAATCACGACAAAGCCGGTCTGGGCGACTGGGAAGTGAATACCGCAAAACTTCCCGGCGGACTCGAAAAATTGATCGCGGAAGCCAATAAACGCGGACTGGAATTCGGTTTGTGGGTCGAACCGGAAATGGTGAATCCGGTCAGCAAACTGTTCACCGAACATCCGGACTGGGCAATGGCCATTCCGAATCGCGACCGCATCGCCATGCGCAATCAATATGTTCTCGACCTCAGCCGACCGGAGGTGGAGGAATACATTTATAACGCGGTAAGTTCAATACTCGCCGCCCATCCCGGCATTCATTATATAAAGTGGGACCACAACTGCGAGTCGAAAAATCTTGGCAGCGCCGCGCTTGGACACAATCAGGGGGCATTGTCCGAACTGCACAATTCGGCTTATCTGCGAATAATGGCAAAATTACGCCGGAATTTCCCGAACGTCACCTTCCAGCTGTGCAGTTCCGGCGGCGGACGGGCGGAGTTCGGCGCCATGCGCCATCATGAGGAGTTCTGGGGAAGCGACGAGACCAACGGACTGAACCGGATTGCGATTCAGTGGGGCTTCAGTCACTTTTTCCCGGCCGAAGCGATCGCATCGCATATCGGGCGCTACGGCGACGGCGACTTCAAACTGCGCTGCGATGTGGCAATGACCGCCAGGTTGGGCGTGGAATTGTCGCCCGACGCAATCACCGCCGAGGGGCGCGCCGTGGTCGCAAAAGGAATCGCGGAGTACAAAAAACTGCGTAAATTTTTGCATGCGGCCGAGTTGTTTCGCGGTCGGTCGCCGCACAAATCGGAAGTTACGGAGTTGACGTTTGTCGCGGCGGACAAGCGTGAAGCGGCATTGTTTGTGTTCAAGCGCAACTGCGAGGCGCGAACCGAAAAAATCCACGCATCCGGACTTGATCCGGAGCGCAATTATCGGGTTGAAGAGGTCAATGCCGACGATGCCGAACGTTTTACCGCCGGAGTTTATTCCGGTCGAGCCTTGATGGACGGCGGACTTGAGGTGAAGTTCCCGGCTCGTTTTGCCAGTGCGGTGGCGCATTTGATGGCAGAATGATATAATATCAGCGAAAATACCGCGGCGACCGGATTTTGTCCGGTCGCCGTATTTTTGTTCCTCCCCCGAATGAAATCTTATGTGTGAATCCTCATCATTGACATGAGACTACCGAGCCGTCAATGTTGCGCGGTGTTAAACTGCCTGGCGTGCGAATTTTGGCTGAAAAAATGAGTTTATCGTAAAGCGGTTTTTTATCATCAATCGCCAGAATGACCTCAATCTTGTGTTGTCCGGCGGACAGTTTGATTTGTCCGGAGTCGGGAGTCAACGCGCCGTTACCGGAAAAAAATATGTTCCGATATTTTTTGTCAATAATCAGCGTATCGTTTATTATGACTTTTTCAACCACTTGAGTGTAGCCATTTTTTACTCCTTTTGGCAATCCAATCTCATTCACAAAAACGTAGGTGCCGGTTTTCTCGGCATTCAAGGCGCCTCGCCACCTGAATATAAGTCCATTATTCTGATAACCGGTCAGGCTGGCATTATCTATTACAATTGAAGTTGATATGGGAAATGTGTCAACAACCTGAGTAATAAACGGCTCCGATTTGATGGTTTTATCAATATCTTTGTCATTATTCAGCCAAATATCAAGCCACATTCCGCCGTTGACCTTCTCCTGCGACTTATCGGACGATGATTTTTCCGCAACGATGGCATTATTGGTGACGGTTATTGCTTTTGTGGTCGTTTGCGCGGCGGCGGCTGGAGCTGGCTGCGGACTATTCTCAGTCGGCTCGGAGACATCCTCGGATTTTGCCGGCATTGGAAGCTTTAGTGATAGAACATCAGGAATAACAATTTCAAGATTTTCTTCGGTGCATCTTTCAAAATATAATAAGTTAATTACAATGCAGAGCGCGAAGAGGCGAGGGCAGGGGGGCTTACGGTCTTTTTGTCGAAGCCGCAAGAAATAAAAATATCGGATTTGCCTGTTCGTTTTTCAATCGCGATCGCCATACAATAAATAAGTATCTCGATCTTTTCAAGTCTGAAATGCGGCCTCCGGTCTTCAATCTTCCGGCGGAGGTTTACAAAAATTGTTTTGGTCTGGTTTATTCCGGGTTCGTAAAAACTATTAAGGATATTTGCAAACTTGCGCATCAGAGCAACCCTGATTCCGCTTTCGCGGTTTAGTTTTTTCTTTGCAAGACCGATTCCGTTAAACATGGCTTCCGCGAGTTTTAAGGCTGTGTCGGCTTTTGCCGTATCGGAGCCGGTCTTGTGTCTTTTATCGATTGCAGCCGCCTTTCCGGGGCCGGTTTTGCCATATATGTAATGTCGCATAATATATGTTATGTTAAGCAGCATATACGCCAAAGGGTAGGGCGTAAATATATAAAGAAATTACAGGCAACAGATTACAAATGTCGGAAAAGGCGTTGTTAATAACATTTCAACAAAATAAATCACGGAAGGACCGGTTTTTCCGTCGAACCGTCACGGGCAACAAGATAAGTTTGCGCCCAGAGCTGAACAACGGTTTTGGCACGTTCCCCGGAGAAATTAAGCACTTCGGACTGTTTATCAAAAATCTTATAAGAAGACAATTCACCAAGCAAATACAACTTCCCGGACTGCATATCAGTTTCAATACTGTAATGTGTCGTGGAAGTAACGGGCGCACTCTCGACATAAGACAAAACATCTGAAAGCTCGATATCGAGAGACAAACGCCCTCCCCCGTTAATGGAAGCAACAGTCATATCAACAATAAAACCAGTATTAACATAATCGTAACCAGTAGTAGTGACAGTCCCATAGTCCGAAACAGCCTTTTTCGGAATCGGCACACGTTTACCATCCTGCCACTTTGCATTAGATCCGGAACGCATAAGAAACATCGGAGAACTGTAAATATCAGCGTAAGAACTCGACGCGGTAAAATCAAAAAGAGCGTCAATATTAAAATCATTCAATTCAAGTTTAGAATCGGCAACGTTGTAAGCAATGGTGCCGCTGGACCTGACATCAAGCCCGGCATCAGCAGCGGCATCACGCCGAAGAGTAACAAAACAAAGCTGGACAACAAACACATCATAATCGACAGAAGAAAGGTAATCCAAGGACGAAGAAAGACGAGACAATACCGACCGATGATCTGTGATCACAACGATAGAATCCTGAACAGTAGACCGACCGGAGGCGCTGACAAGGGACGTACAAATCTGTTGAAGCTTCTCATCAGAAAACCCGGAGACCTTGCGAACAAGAACGCCGCGATCCTCCGGCCGCAATTCCCCCAAGAAATAAGTATTGCCAACCTGAACGACATCAACGCCAAGTTGA
>JAEWSS010000306.1 GCA_023459755.1 Verrucomicrobiota bacterium
CGCGCCCGAACGAGGTCGGATGCGCCGGGACCCGCTTCGCACCGCGAACCACCACCCCCTTGGAATGGCAGACCCGGGTGGTTACCCGAAGCAGAACCGGCATATGACGCTCGCGGCTCAGCTCAAACGCCTTGACCGTCAAATCGTATGCCTGCTGACTGTCGGCCGGTTCAAGCATCATCACGCCGGCCGCGGCGGCATAGTTCCGGTTGTCCTGTTCATTCTGACTCGACGCCATGCCGGGATCGTCGGCCGAGACAATCACCAGACCGCCGGGAATGGAAATATACGCCAGCGTAAACAGCGGATCGGCGGCCACGTTCAGCCCGACATGCTTCATCGTCACCAGCGCATTACCACCGGCGAAAGAGACGCCGGCCGCCACTTCGGCAGCACATTTTTCATTAGGCGCCCATTCGGCGGCGCCGCCGTTCCTGGCGACGTTGTCCAATATTTCCGAGGACGGCGTCCCCGGATAACCGACGCCGCGATTCAGACCGGCGTCCACCGCGGCCAGGGCAATCGCCTCGTTGCCGCTCAAAAAAAGTCGTTCGCTCATATTTTATTTCTCCTTGCTTATCCCGACAAAACAACGTTCGGCGTGTTCCCGGTCGCCTCTGGTCAGCAGACTTACCGCCACCAGCACAATGATCGATATAGGCAGTGAATACACCAAACTGTCAATATAAGGCCAGACGCCGGAGCTTATCAGCTCGGTCCGACCGAAAATCGCCTTGCAAACGCCCAGCGGAGCCGACTCGCCGCGATGCATGAACAGCAACGCGAATACACTTACCGACGCTCCGGCAATCATACTCGCCCACACTCCGGCCCTGGTCGTCCGCTTCCAGTAAAGCCCGGCGGTGTATGCCGGCAGAAAACTCGCCGCGCAAACGCCGAAGAAAATCGCCGTGGCCCGCGCGATATAACTGCCCGGCAGGATTGTCCCCAGCACCACGCTGGCAATGATCGCCAACAAAATTCCGACCTTGGTCAATACCACCGACCCGAATTTTGCAAAACCGATATTGCCGAAAAAGTCGTGCCCCAGACTGGTTCCGTTAACGTGCAGCAGCGCACTCATCGTGGACATCGCCGCCGCCAGCAGCGTAACCGTGAAAATATAGGCGAACCAGTCCGGCAGAGCCTTGTGGATGAACAGCGGAACAATCATGTCGATATTGCCGTTCGGCACCATGTCGTACGCGATCTTGCCGTAGTTGTGGTAAAACCAGACATTGGACAGCGCTCCGACCACATAGGCGCCGCCTGCGGTCAGCATAATAAACAGCGCCCCCACCCAGATCGCCCGATTCAACTCGGTATCGCTCTTCACCGTCATAAAACGCACCGCCAGCTGCGGCTGCGCCAATGCGCCGACGCCGACACCGAACATCAGACTTGACACCAGCGTCCACCAGCGCGGCGAATTGAACACCGGCATCGCCGTCCACCCCTGATGCCCGCCGACCCGGAACGCCTCCGGAACCAGCGCCGCGTGGTCGGTCAGCCACTGGTGGGTGGAAATCACTCCGCCGGTGGCGCAATAAGTGAGAATGAGCAGTGAAAGCATTCCCGCCACCATAATCGTGCCAAGCAGAGCGTCAACATACATCATGCCGCGCAGACCGCCGAAGATCACATACACGGTAATAACCCCGGCGAACGCCAGAAGTGCGGTGTTGTATGGAATGTTAAGCACTTCCTCCATCACCCGGGCACCGCCCATAAGCACCGCGCTGGTGTACACCGGCATAAAAATGAAGATGACCGCCGCAATGAAAACCGTGATGCCGGTGGAACCGAAACGCCTTCCCATAAATTCAGGAAAAGTCTTGGCCTCAAGCGTTTGGCCGATAGCGCGGGTGCGCCGTCCGAAAAAGCGGAATCCAATGAATATGCCGAACAGAATATTCATAAAGGCCAGCCAGAGAATCCCCATGCCGTCGCGCGCCGCCACGCCGCCGAATCCGACAATTGCCGAGGTGCTGATGAACGCCGCGCCATAGCTCATCGCCATGATAAACGGATGAATCTCGCGGCCGGCAAGCATATAGTCGTTGGCGTTCCGGGTGCGCCGGTAGCCGAGATAACTGAGTCCGCCGATCAGTCCGATGAACAGACAAAGCACTCCGGTCATTATCGCAGTTTCGCCGGTCATCGTTTACTCCGAGCCTTTCTCACCGTATAAAAAGCGTAGACTACGCAGAACAGTGCGCCGAAGATGTTGAGCAGATATGCGGCGGACACACTCCAGTCGCCCAGCCCGAGTTTAAGATCCATAAAAAATCATCCGTTTTATTGTTATAAGGTATATTTAAATAATATAGCACGAACCATCGGCTTTACAATTCCTTACGAGGACGGATGACTGTCTTTTTGCCGGAAGCGTCCACCGCAACCAGGGTTGCGTCGGCCTCGAGGCAGGGTTCATCGTCGGCGGTGACGGTTATCCGGAACGAAATGCTTGATCTGGTAAAAGTCGGCTCATGCCCGTAGAAGGTCAATATCTGATTTATTGCAACAGACTTGCGGAATACAGTCTCGCCAAAGCGATAGGTGACCAGACGGATCGAGCGGTCGCATTTTGAGATTGCGTAAACCGCCGCCGCCTCATCCAGATAGAACAACATCTGACCGCCGAACATCCGGCCGTCCACTCCGGTATCCATATGCTTGCAGAGCATACTCATAATTTTTTCCATCACCGACCTCCTCTGTGTTCAGTGTCGTCCGGTAAAAAAAAAGCCGGCGGAGCCGGCTTTAATATTTGATCCGAAGTTTATTTCCCGGAAAGGATAGTAAACCCGCCGGCCCAGTCCGGCGTCCAGACATTCAGGTACTGCGAACTGAACACCACCGTGGCGATCAACGCGATCGCGGCAATCACCGCCAGAACGGTGTAGAGCTGGGAAGCGTCGCCGCTGCCGGCGGCCTTCTTGCCGGAAAGCATTGCGATATCCTTCTCAACGCGGGACGGCCCGGCCGGCGCGTTCTCGTCTTTCTTAAGCGTCAGCGACGCCTTCTCCTTGCGGCCGCGGCCGATCGGAGCCTCGGCAGCCGGTGCGGCGGCAGGTGCCGGCGCGGCAGCCGGAGCCGCCGGAGTCGGGATCGAAGGCGCGGCCGGAGCAGCGGGCTTGGCCGGCGTCGGAATGGTCAGCTTCGGCTTGGCCGGAGCAGCGGCGGGTGCGGCGGCAGGTGCCGGCGCGGCATTATTTTCGCGCTGAAGTTTCACAGTATCTTCCACGCTGGCGGCGGAGATGCGAACCGTGCGACGGGTGCGGGTGTCTTCGGAAGACTGCTTCGGAACACTGCCGGTGTCGGTTGAGGGCGCGGCGGCTGGCGCGGCGGCGGCTCCGGGCATACGCGGTGGAACCGCGCCGCCCATGGGACGAAGCCGCACAGTCGGCGCCTCGGGCGCGGCACCGCCGACCGGCGGCGCGCTCGGAACGGCGCGTGAAACCGCAAGATCGGCCGGACTGACCCGGGGTGTTCCGGCCATATTGGGCATCATGCCGGCGGCGGAAAGCTTAACCGTCTTGCGGGTACGGGTATCGTCCTCCTCGTCGGTGACCTTCGGAATATTGCCGGTGTCGGTTGACGGAGCAGCGGACGCCCCGTTGGGAGTCGGAATTCCCTTCAACAATTCGTTGTTGTCGCTCATAATCTCTTGCTTCCTGCTATGTTAGTTTTTTTTAAAAATCAATAAAACCGCACATTCGAAATATAGTCCCGCACGCGCAAAAAGTCAATACTCCCCGCAATATTTTTATAAATTATCTTTGCACAGCTGAATATGTTCCGCCACATCGCGGTACTGCGGATGGGTGGCGACAATCTGCTCGTAACGTTCTTTGGCCTCGGCATATTTGCCGGAACGCTCGTAGGCCATTCCCAAATAATAGGTGGCCTCAAGTTTATGCTTGTCCATCCGAAGCATTTCCTTGCAGGCGAACGAAAGATATTCGATTGCCGCCTCGTAGTCGCGTCGGCGGATCGCGCAGCGGCCGAGATAGACCGAACTTGCGACCTTGAGCCGCTGACTCTTATGCGCTTCCTCGAAATATTCGACAGCCTCGTTGATTTTTCCGGCCTCGTAGCAAAGAACCGCAAAGTCGAACTGGAGCTGCGACTCGTTCGGATAAAGTTTCAGCCGGTTTTCGGCGCGGGCAAAGCGAAACTCGTCGCGCTGCCTGGTGTACTGTTCGATCTGCTGCTCGGCGTTCTCGTAGTCCGACGGCGACGCCTTGAGCGCGTTGATATAAGCGTCGAATTTCGCGACATACCCCTGTTCGATCGCCTTGTCCAGCGCCGGGTCGGCGGTGCCGAGTTTGGAAGCGACGTATTCAAGTTCCTTGATCGCGTTGTCGTATTCCCTGGCCACCATATAGGCTTCAGCCAGCTTGCGGCGGATGTCGAGCGAATCGTTGGACGACAATTCCGCTTTGAATTTATTAATCAAGACCCGCGCCTGCCGTTCATCGTGAATCGTGCCGTCTTCGAGTTGAAGCGTGACGTTGGCCTTGGTTGAGGCCATCTTTTCCCGCATGGCCTGAAGATTTTCCTCTTCGCGCCTGGCGTTGACTTCATTCATCGCCTTCTTCGCTTCGGCCTGAAGTTCATAGTCGTCCGGGAAACGATTGGCGAGCGAAGTAAGGATTTCGGAACGTTTGGCATTTTCGCCGGAGCGGCGATAAAGCTCGGCCAGATTCTTGATCAACTCGACATTGCCGGGCTGAAATTCATTCAACAGCTCCAGCGCTTCGATTTCTATAAAGTCGGCTTTAAGTGCACGGGCGGCGCTGGCCATGACCGTCAGAATCGCCGGGTTGTTAAGATTCCTGGCCAATTCCGCCTCGCAAAGCGACAACGCCTTCAGCGGACTCTGCACCATCTCCGCCTGAATCACCGGCAACGCCTTCCGGCTGGACGACGACGCCGCAATCTTGGCAAAAAAACCGGGATGCTTCTGTCTTTCGAGTTCACGAAGTTTCTCTCTGGCCTCGGCGAACGCCGGGGCGCGCTTCACCACTTCGGCCAGCAACGTAATCGCGTAATCGCGGGTCTTCGGATCTTCGCCGCAACCCAGTGCCCGGTTGTACATATCGCGGACATTCACATGCACGTCGCGCAATGTTTTCTTTTCCATTATGGCAAACCCTCTATAAAAATTAACAATACCTTGCTATACAATTACTCCCAATTTACGGTTTTTCAAGCCGCCGCCGTCATTTTGCCGAAAAATCGGCGGCGGTGTGAAACAGCATTGTTCCGTCCGCCGGACGCGGTTCGCCGTCACCGGTCGCGATGTACACCTGCGTCCGGCCGCCGTGACCGACCGGATCGGCCAGCTCAAACGTGAATTTGATCGGATGAAACCCTTTTTCCAGAAAAAACGAATGGGTTGCGTTGTCGAACACCCCGGGGCCGGTATAGGAAAAACTGTCCGCCGCCCCCTCCACCGCAATGTCAATCCGGCCGCCGACGCCGACGGTGAATTCGTAATTTGCGGTTTCCGGAGCGTAAAACAAACCGCGGGCCGCTCCGGTCAACTTTCCGGCACGACGATTTTCCAGCGGCGCAAAGTCGAAGTCGGCGGCGGAATAGCGGAAATTAACACCGTCGCCGGACTGCAAGACAAACGCCAGTCCGGAAGTCGGCGTTTCGTCCGGAACAACCGCCGCAACCGGCTCCGCCTGCCGCAGAACAACCGATGTAACCGGGAAACTGCGCTCCGGACTGCGGCCGGCAAACTCATATTGCAGAGTCAGTTTTGCGTCCGCGGTCACCCGCGGGCGGGATTCGGAGTAACGCTTCGCGGCCGGATTGTCGGACGGAACCGAGCCGTCCAGCGTATAAATAATGTCGGTTCCGGGTGGAAGCTCGCCTATATCATACACGAACTCCCCGGAAAAATAAACAATGTCGGCAAGCTCCGGCGGCGCGCAGCGCGGCGAATGCCCCTGATTCCACAAAATCGCCAGTTCCCGGCCGACCCGATTGGAAAAGTCGCGGTAATCGCGCCGCGACTTTGGCGACCACAGCGTCTCCGCCTCGGCGATCGCCCGCGGCCACGCCTTGTATTCAAGGTCAGCCATTGTAAAAATGCCTTCGCTCCAATGCTGACTCTGGGCGCCGAGCACCAGTTCGCGCAGCTGCGGATCACGGCGGCCGAACAGCGGATCGAAACCGTAGACCCGACGCAGATTAACCCGGCACGGCCCCGACGTCCATTCGCCGGATTCACGGCTGGGTCC
>JAEWSS010000307.1 GCA_023459755.1 Verrucomicrobiota bacterium
GGCCAAGATGTTCGCCCGTGCCGGACACCAGGTGTTCATCGCGGTAAATGACTTCGGACAACCGGAAGATGAGGTGCGTGACGGCGTCGCCGTTGTCAAAATTCCATTGCGTTTTCTCGGTGGCGGCAACCGCTATTTTCTGCCGGACACCATTAATTTTGTTCGCAAAGTCCGGCGGCTTGCTCCGGACTTCATCCTGATGAAGACGCCGAACACCATGTTGTTTCAGCTTGGTCTGGTTCCGGGGGCGAAGGCGGTGAAGTTGTTTGCGTCCGACGAGGACGCTCTGCCGGCCGGAGGTCTGCCCGGTCTGCTTTATTCGCTCGGCGTCCGCATGGCGGACGGCTTTGTGTTTCAGACTTCGGTTCAACAGCGGCTGGCGAAGGAAAATTTCCGGGTAGACGGCCGGGTGATCCGCAATCTGTTCGTGCCGCCGGAGAACGACGGCGCAGCTTTGGAAAAGGACATTGATCTGCTGTGGGTCGGCGGATTCGAGCCGTGGAAACAGCCGGAAAAACTGATCGAACTGATCCGCAAAATGCCGGAGCGCCGTTTTACCGTGATCGCCAAACCCTGCCCAGCCGGACAAAAACAGTTGGAGGATGAGCTTAAAACCCTGCCCAACGTCGATTATATCGGAACCGTGCCGGCACATTTGATCGCGCCGTATTACCGGCGCTGCCGGATATTTCTCTGCACCTCCAGGTACGAGGGGTTTCCGAACACGTTTCTTCAATCGTGGTACGACCTGGCGGCGGTCGCCAGTCTGGAATATCCGTGCGACGGAGTGCTGGAGCGGTTCGACTGCGGCGTACTGGCGTCCGGCTCGATCGAAAAAATGGCGGAACAGCTCCGCATTCTGCTCGACGATGAAGCGCGCCGCCGCGTTGTCGCCGCCAACGGCCGAAGCTATGTCGAGACCTGTCATCTGGAGAAAAATGTGCTCCCGGAGTATGAAAAATTCTTCGATGAACTGGAAAAACCGCGTAATTGATGCTCTATTATCATCATGAGAATTCTAATTGTACAGCCGGGAATCGGCAACTATCGAATCGACTTTTTTAACGCACTCGGCCAATGCGCCGAAGTGAAGGTTGTGTACTTTTTCGACAACCCGGGGACGCATGAGGAGATGTTTGACCGCGACCTCGCGCCGCGCCTGACCTCCTGCCAAACAGAAAAAATGGTCGGCGGATTAAACATCGGCAATTATCCTCTCCGGCCCGGTTTGTGGCGCGCGGTTGATGACTTTAAGCCGGACGTGGTGGTGTCGCACGAATTCAACCCGGTCACGCTTCAGCTGTATGCCCAGAAAAAATTGACGCGACGGCGCTGGAAACTGTTTGTCTGGACCAGCGACACGCCGGAAATGGTTGAACGCTGCCGCTTTATGCGTCGAATGTCGCGCAACTTCTTCTGCCGGGCGGCCGATGGTCTGATGGTCTATTCCGCCGAAACCGCCGCCGCTTATCTGAAAAACACTCCGGCGAAAAAAGAGAACATCACGATTTGTCCCAACGTTCAATCAATTGCGCGGTTGCGCGCCGCCGCCGGGGCGGAGCTGGATAACGCCGAAAAGCTGCGCGCCGAACTGAATATCACGGACAAAAAAGTCTTCATTTTTGTCGGTCGGCTTCATCCGGTCAAAAACCTGCCCGTTCTGCTTGCCGCGTTCAACGCCGCCGCCGTTCCGGACGCGGTGCTGCTGATCGTGGGCGACGGCGCTGAACGCGCCGAACTTGAGGCGTTCAACCGAAAACTCGGTATGACAAAAAAAGTTTTTTTCCTCGGCCGGCGCTGCGACGGCGAACTGATGAAATGCTATGCCGCCGCCGATACACTGATCCTGCCGAGTTTGCATGAAACGTTCGGCGCGGTGGTGAACGAGGCGCTGGCGGTCGGCCTCCGGGTGATTCTCAGCCGCACCGCCGGTGCGCGGACGCTGATCGCGGCCGACCGCTCCAACGGCGTGCTGTTCGACCCGACGTCGCAGAGCAATCTGTCCGATGCGATCGCCGCCGAAGCCGGAATGGTGAAACGGCCGCACTCCGGTCTGCGTCCGCCGCTGACCGAACGCGACCTGACGCCGTTCGTCAAATCTTTTTTGGAGTTTTGCAACTTGAAAACCGGAGGAAACGCATGACCGCCGACAATCACAATAACCGGCCGGACCGCTCAAAAATGATGCTGGCCGTGCGCGCCGCCGCCAATCGTATCCGCTGTTTTCTGTTTTTCGGCTTGAAGGCGCGCTGGGCGCGTCACGGCGCGATGATCCGGATACCGTGGGGAACGGTGCTGTGGTCGCCGCACCGCGACATTACGCTCGGACATCACGTCCAGTTCGGCCGCAACTGCGTGGTTGAATGCGATGCGGAGTTCGGGAATTATGTCCTGATCGCCCGCAATGTCGCCTTTGTCGGCCGCGACGATCACCGCTATGATATTGTCGGTCGTGAGGTTTGGAACTCCGGCCGCGGCGATTCGCTGAAAACCGTGGTCGGCAGCGACGTCTGGATCGGTCACGGCGCGAT
>JAEWSS010000308.1 GCA_023459755.1 Verrucomicrobiota bacterium
ACCGCCGCCAGCCATTTTGAAGATGCGTCGAGCCACGCGGCGTCGAGTATTGCTTTTGCCGCACGCGCCCGGTTGAAGTTGCGGAAGCCGTTGAAAATATTCATATACGCCAGTGCGCCGTAGCTGAAGCTGTTGCCCTGACTGGTGAAGCCGGCGAACAGCGGGTTGTTTCCGGAGTCGGAGGTGCTGGAGACGCTGTTGCTGTAATTGGTATAGAGCTGAATCTGCGGCATGAAGGCGGAGAAGGTTCCGTAGTAGGCGTATTTTCCGATGTGCAGATCTTCGCGCAGGGCGTTGAGGTCGGGCCGGTTGTTCAGCGCGCTGTTCAAATAATAATCGACGGAGAGGTCGGCGGCGGCCGTTTCCGCTTCGGGACGGGAAAATTCCTGTTTTTCCGGGAAACATCCGGAGCGGTAGCCCATCAGCACGGCCAGCGATATTTTTGCAAGTTCAAGCGTTTGTCCGGCGCGAACAATATCCTGCTCGGCCTGCTTGAGTTTCGCGGAAAAGTTGAGCACGTCGCTGCGCTGGATGTCGCCGGCGCGGAACTTGCTCTCCGCCTCGGCCAGCTGAAGCGCGATGAAATCGGCGTTGGCGCGGGCGATGGCGATCTGCGACCCGGCGTCGATCACGTCAAGAAACGCACAGCCGACGCCGCGCAGAAGAATCCGTTTCTGGTTGGCGTTCAGAAACTCCTGACGGGTTTCGCCGTGCATGGCGGCGGCGAGTTCAAATTCGCGCGCCAGACCGTCGAACGCCACCCATGAGGCCTGAACGGTGGTGAAATTGTAGAAAAGATTGTCGGTTGAACCGCCTGCCCGGTACAGCTGGTCGCCGGGCGACACCGCCGCCGCAATTTCCGGAGAATAAGCACCCCACGCCTGATAACACCGCAGTTTAGCCGCCCGGAGCGCATGGAAAACCGCAAGATACGAGGGGTTGTTTTCAAGCGCGATCTTCTGAGCGTCGATCAGTGTAAGCGGACGGTCGGCCGGAATTTTGACGGTTGCCGGTTCTTCCCGTCCCGCCGTGTATTCGCGCAGCATGATAAGCCCGCCGTTTTCCGGTGGAGTGTAACAGCCGCCGGCGGTCAGCAGAACGGCGGCGCCGATGAGCCTGAATATTTTCATTTACGGTGTCTCCCGGTAAATAGTCCGCCGACTTTGCGAAGAACAAAGTAGAACACCGGCACGCACAGCACGCCGAAGACAACCACCCCGAGCATGCCGCCGACCACCACCGTGCCGATGCTGCGCTGGCTGGACGCTCCGGGGCCGGAGGCGAACATCAGCGGCAGCGTGCCGAGCACGAAGGCCATTCCGGTCATCGTTATGGCCCGGAAACGAAGTTTTGCCGCCGAAGCCGCCGCGAACGCGACGGAGGCTCCCTCGAGTTCGCGGCGCCGGGCGAAGTCCACGATCAGGATTGCGGTCTTGCAGGCCATGCCGAACAACAGCACCACGCCGATCTGGGTATAGATGTTGTCGGTTATTTCCCGGACGAACAGGAATCCGGCGGCTCCGGCCAGCGCCAGCGGAATTGCCAGCAGCACCGGCCACGGCAGCAGCCAGCTGTCGTACAGCGCGGCGAGAAAAAGGAACATGAACACCACCGCCAGAAGATAGACGATCCGGGCGGAGCCGCCGGCGTTTTTCTCCTGATAAGACATTCCGGTCCAGTTGAAGGTTATGCCGTCCGGCAGATTTTCGGCGGCGAGCCGTTCCATTTCGGCCATTGCCTCGGCGGAGGAGTGGCCGGGTGAGGGTTCGCCCTGTATTTCGGCGGCGAGCGCCAGGTTGTAGCGGTTCAGGATTCCGGGGCCGGTGCGGGGTTCGAGTTTGGCGATCGCGGCGAGCGGGACCATATCGCCGTCGCGGTTTGGAATGTGGATGGTGAACAGGTCTTTTGCGGCGGCGCGGCCGGAGTTGTCGGCCTGAAGTTCGACTTTGTAAATCTGGCCGAAGGCGTTGAACTGGTTGACGTAGTTGATTCCCGGCAGCGACTCCAAAGTGGAGTGGAGCCGACTAAGGTCGATTCCCATTTGAAGCGCCTTTTCCCGGTTCACCGCGATGAAAAGTTCGGGCGTGTCCACCGCAAAGGTCGAGAAAATATTGGAGACAACCGGCGAGCGCATGGCCGCCGGAATCAGCTTGTCCAGCGCGGCGTTGAGGTTGTCCGGGGCGGTGGTGTCCGGATCCATCACCATCAGGTCGAACCCGCCGGCGGCGCCGATCCCCGGCAGCGGCGGCGCCTGAAAAGCCATGACCAGCGCGTCTGGAATATTCTCGGCGGCGGCGAACATGGTGGCGCCAATCAGACTGGACACCGAGTCGGCGGCGGATCCGCGTTTTTCCCACGGTTCCAGAATGCCGATGGCAAAAGCGCTGCCGGCGGTCGGAATCCCGTCGAGCAGACTGTACCCGGGTGCGGTTACCACGTCGGCCACGCCGGGCAGTTTGCGCATGATTTCCTCGACTTTCGCGGTGGTTTCGGCGGTCTTGGACAGTGACGCTCCGCCGGGCATCCGCACGTTCACAAAGTAATATCCCTGATCCTCTTCCGGAATGAAACCGCGCGGCAGCTTGAAATAAAGCCATGCCGCCGCACTTCCCAGCACCAGATACAGCGCCATCACCGGGAGCGAAAACCGGAACAGCGGCGGCAGCAGATGCCGGATGCCGGAACTCAGCTTGACGAATCCTGAGTTGAAAAAGCGCGCCGGAGCAAAAGTCGTTTTGTTTTCGTCCCGCGGTTTGAGAATCAGCGAACTCAGCGCCGGACTCAGCGTCAGCGCGTTGACCGCCGACAGCGTCACCGCCGCCGACAGTGTAACTCCGAATTCCCGGTACAGTTCTCCGGTGATGCCGGACAAAAAACAGATCGGTACAAACATCGCCAGCAGCACCGCCGTGGTCGCCGCCACCGCGCCGGAAATCTGACGCATCGACTTTTCCGCCGCTTCGCGCGGCGGCAGGTGTTCTTTTTCCATCAGCCGGCCGATGTTTTCGACCACGATGATTGCGTCGTCCACCACAATTCCGATCGCCAGTATCAGTGCGAACAGCGTGATCAGATTGATCGAATAGCCCAGCACATACAGCACCGCGAACGTCCCGACGATGCTTACCGGTATCGCCAGCACCGGCACCAGCACCATCCGCCAGTCCTGAAGAAAAACAAGGGTGACCAGCGCCACCAGCAATACCGCCAGAAACAGCGTCTTGACCACGTCGGCGATCGATGCCCGGATAAAATTTGTGGTGTCGTACTGGATTCCATATTCCAGGCCGGGCGGAAAGTTTTCCGCTTCCTCCTGCATCAGTTTTCCGGCGGCCGTCGAAATGTCCGGTCCGTTGCCGTTCGGTTTCTGGTACAGCACCGCGATCGCCGCCGGACAGCCGTTGACCGTTGACCGCGAATCGTAACTTTCCGCGCCGAACTCCACTCGCGCCACCTCTTTAAGCCGCACCACCGCACCGGACGGTTCGGCGCGCACCACGATGTTTTCAAACTCCGCAAGTGAGTTCATCCGGCCGCGGGTGGAGAGTTCAAACCGGAAAAAGTCGCCGGATTTTTCCGGCGCGGCGCCGACCGCTCCGGCCGACACCTGCACGTTCTGAGATTCCACCGCCGCCCGCACGTCGTCCGGCGACAACCCGAGCGACGCCAGCTTCTCCTGATCCAGCCACACCCGAAGCGCGTAGGAGGCCGAGCCGAACACCTGCACGTCGGCCACGCCGGGTATGCGTTTGAGTTTCTGCACCAGGTTGATTTCAATATAATTGGTCATGAACAGCGAGTCGTACCTGCGGTCCGGCGAATACAGCGAGATCGCCAGCAGAATATTGCCGGACTGCTGGCGGACGATCACGCTCTGTTTGCGTACCGCCTCCGGCAGCTGTGGATTGCTCCAGTTGACCCGGTCCTGAACGTTCTGGACGTTTTTGTCCGGGTCGCTGCCGACCTCGAACGAAACCACGGTCTCGACGATTCCGGCGTCGGACACCGTGGACTTCATGTATATCATATCCTCCACGCCGTTGATCTGTTCCTCCATCGGGATCACCACGGTATCAAGCAGGGTCCGGGCGTCGGCGCCGGGATAGGAGGTGCTGACGCTGACCTCCGGCGGCGTCACGTCGGGATACTGCGCCACCGGAAGCTCAAACACCGCTATGCCGCCGCAGATCACCGTGACAATCGCGGTGACGATCGCCAGATAGGGGTGTTCGATGAAGAAATTCCGTTTTTCGTTTTTTTCGACGGTCATGAGGTCGCTCCTCTTCATCCGGTTCACTGAACGATCCTGACGGTTTGTCCGTCGTGCAGACGCGGATTGCCGGCCAGCGCCGCCCGGTCGCCCTCCTTCAGTCCGGAGA
>JAEWSS010000309.1 GCA_023459755.1 Verrucomicrobiota bacterium
GCGAAACCTGCCGAGAGCAAGCCCGCGGTTGACGCGGCGAAACCTGCCGAGAGCAAGCCCGCGGTTGACGCGGCGAAACCTGCCGAGAGCAACCCCGCGGTTGACGCGGCGAAACCTGCCGAAAGCAAACCCGCGGTTGACGCGGCGAAGCCGGCCGCGCAGGTTGAAACATCTTACACGGTAAAAGCCGGCGACACGCTGGGCGCCATTGCGCAGAAATTCTATGGTCGAGCTTCGATGTGGACCTCAATCCAAAAAGCTAACGAAAAGACGTTGAAAGGTTCTGCCACCGTTCGGCCCGGAATGGTGCTGATCATTCCGGCCAAGTAAGTTATGCCGTTGGAAGAAACTTTCTTTTTCGATCGCGGACTCAGTGTCAACACCGCGTTTGCGGGGAATATTCCGCGCAATCTGCGTTACGCCGAGTCCGGGCTTGGGGTGAAGCTGGTCTGTCGTGACGCCTGGGTTCGGGCGGTTTCCGAAGACCGTGAGCTGATAGACCGCGCCATGAATTTTTTCAGCGAGCTGGAAAGACGCGGCAGCGGCGGCCGCCGGATCGAACAAGCCGACTTTGAACAGATACTGCGCGCTTTTCGCAACCATCGCGAAAGCGAACTTCAGCAGCTCTATGCCGGAAAAATCGTGGTGGGACCGCGTAAAAAAGAGATCATGCCGCGCTCGATCGCCCAACTGCGTTATTTGACCGCCCTGCGGGAAAAACTGGTGGTGTTCGGCGTGGGACCGGCCGGTACCGGAAAGACCTATTTGGCCATGGCCATGGCGGTGTCCGAACTTCTGGCCGGAAATGTCCAGCGCATCGTGTTGACCCGTCCGGCGCGCGAGGCCGGCGAGGCGCTGGGCTTTCTCCCCGGCAGTCTGGAGGAGAAGATCATGCCGTATCTCCGTCCGCTGTATGACGCCTTGTACGACATGCTGGACGCCGAGCAGGCGGCGGTGCTGATCGAGAAACATATCATTGAGGTTGCGCCGCTGGCGTTCATGCGCGGCCGGACGCTGAACAATTCGTTCATTATTCTGGACGAAGCACAGAATACGACCAAAGACCAGATGCTGATGTTTTTGACCCGGATGGGCTGCTCAAGCCGGGTGGTGGTGACCGGCGATCCGACGCAGAACGACTTGAAAACCGGAGAGCTTTCCGGACTGGCCCACGCTACGGCCACACTGCGCGGAATCGACGATATTGAATTTTGTTTTTTTGATGCGTCCGACGTGGTTCGCCACGCGCTTCTTGAAAAGATTATCGACGCTTACGCCGGAGAATAACGGCAATGTTTTTTACTCTGAAAAAAATTATGTCCGGTCTTTCGATGCGGCGGCGGATGAGCAAACGCCGCGCCGACCCTCCGGCGATCATCGATGTGGCTGACCATTCGCAGGTTTTAACCATTTTTATCCTGATTATGCTGTGGGCGGTCTGCACCGTACTGCTCACTTTTCCGGTATTTCACCCGATCAATCTTAAGCTGATCGAAGGGCAGCAGGCGCCGCAGACCATTTTTGCCCGCGATAATTTCAATTATGAAGATGCCGTGGCCACCGATGCTCTCCGCCGGCAGGCGGAGGAGGCCGAGCCGGTATGTTTTAATATTTCGCCGGAGGACAACACCGCGATAATTGAGCGGCTTTCCGCGCTGCGCGGCCGTATCGCCGCCACCAAGACGGCGCCGCCGGACCCGAAAAATGACCCGCTTCTGGCTTCGCTGCCGCCGGCCGGTCTGCATGCGCTTCAGATCATTGCCGATTCTCAGGAAATCATGGACGGACTGCATGGACTGCTTGAAAAAAAACTTGCCGCCGGCGTGGTTTCCGACTCCCTGCGCCGCGACTACAAACTGGCGCAGGCGGTACGCATTCTTGACACCGACGGGCGCGAACACTCGCCCAAGCCGGTCGAAGAACTGGCCACTCCGCAGCGCGCCGCCGAAGAATTGACGGTCGCACTGATGAACGATTACCCGATCGGCATTGACGCCGCCGCGATGCGTCAGGCGCTGATTACGGTCATCGGCTCGGTTATCGGCGACGGCGGCAACCTTCGGTACGACGAAGCGCGCAGTGCGCAGCGCCGTCTGAGCGCAAAGACCCGGGTAAAGCCGGTGTGGATCGAAGTTTTGAAAGGGGAGCCGATAGTCATTCGCGACACCGTGGTCGGACCCGACACCCAGTTGAAACTCGTCGCATACGAGCATTATCTTCAGAAGTCGGCCACCGGGGAAATTATGCTGCGCCGGGTGGTGTCCTGCGCAATCATCTGTGTGCTGATGGTGCTTTATCTGGCGGTAGCCGCGCGCTGTGCGGCGCCGGATCAGGTGAAGGGCAACCGGCAGATTGCGTTGGGCGGTCTTATCCTGGTGGCGGCGCTTTTGTTCAACTATTTCATGGTAAAGACTTTCAGCTTTTTCAGCGGGAGTTTCAACATTCCGCCGAACTTTGTTCAGGATGTGATTCCGGTCGGGTTGGCGGCGGCGGTCACGGTACCGGTCTTCGGGCTGCCGATCGGGCTGTTCGCGTCGATGTTTGTGGCTTGTATTTCGGCGCTTATGCTAACTCCGGAACCGGAGCTGATGTTCCGGATCATGCTGTCTTATATCGGCTGTGGTTTCGCGGTCGGATTCGCGGTGCGCCGCGCCACCAACTACCGGCAGTTTGCAGTTCGGGTGATGCTGGCGGTTTTTGCGGTGCTGTTTGTGCTGGATGCGAACAATCTGAACAATCCATCGGCGCAAAAATTGGTAATGAGCCTGGAGTTGTGTCTGGCCAACGGCTTCCTCACCGCCATTGCCGGGTTGATATTGATTTTTATAATTGAGTTGGTGTTTCATGTTTCGACAGACATGTCGCTGCTTTTGCAGTGCGACATCAACCACCCGCTGCTCAAGGAGCTTCAACTCAAGGCGCCGGGAACCAGTTTCCACAGTCAGACCGTTGCAACGCTGGCGGAAACCGCGGCGAAGGAGGTCGGGGCGAATCCGCTGAAATGCCGGGTCGGGGCGTTGTTTCATGACATCGGCAAACTGAAGAAGCCGGAGTATTTCACCGAAAACAATATCGGCACCGCCAACATGCACGAGGATTTGAGTCCGGCGATGAGCGCGATTATTCTGCGGTCTCATGTCGAAGACGGCATCGAGCTGGCGCGGCAGTACCGGCTGCCGAGGATTGTCCGCGACATGATCCAGCAGCATCATGGAACCGACATCATGCGATTTTTTTATGACAAGGCGATGAAGTCCGGAGCCACGGTGCTGACGTCGCAGTTCTCCTATCCCGGACCGCTGCCGCAGGACAAGGAGGTGGTGATTGTGAATCTGGCCGACGCCTGTGAAGCGGCCTGCCGCTCGCTTCAGCATCCTACCGCCCAAAATATCGAAACGATGGTCACCAACATTTTCCGCAGTCGTCTGGAGTCCGGTCAACTGAACGATGCGCAACTCACCGTGTCCGAACTCGCGGCCATCCGCGGCAGTTTTATCCGGACGCTTACCACCATGTATCACAGCCGTATCGCCTATCCTGAACAACGCAGAGCAGAATCGGCCGAATCGTCGTCGTCCGACGGCGGACGCGCCAACAGCGGGGAAGCACAATGA
>JAEWSS010000310.1 GCA_023459755.1 Verrucomicrobiota bacterium
GGACTGCGCGGCGCCAAAAAGGGCGACTGGGTAAAAATCAAGCTGCTTCCGGCCGGCGAACGCAGCGGAGAACGGTTCAACGGCACCGTGATCGAACGGATCGGACAGGCCGGGTTGATCTCGGCCGACCTCGACGCGGTGGCCGCCGAATATGACCTTGTTCCCGCTTATACCGAAGAACAGAATCAGGAGGCCGCCCAACTTGTTCCGCGCGACATCGTCCGCCGCGACCTCCGCGGCATGCACACCGTGACCATCGACCCGATCGACGCCAAGGACTTCGACGACGCCGTCGGCGTAATGCCGGGCGAAAAAGACAACGAACTGATTCTCGGCGTTCATATTTCCGATGTCGCCGGATACATCGTTCCCGGCAACGCCTTCGACCGCGAGGCCGCCAAGCGCGGATTCACCGCCTATCTGCCGGGGCGTACATTGCCGATGCTGCCGAAAACGCTGACCGCAAAAATCAGTCTTCAGGCCGGAGTCGATTCGCTCGCGCATACCGTGCTGTTCACTGTGGACAAAAATTCGTTCAAAATATTGAAGTCCGAACGCTGTCATTCCGTGATCAGGGTGGACAAACGGCTGAATTACGAGGAAGTGCAGAACTTCTTCGATTCCGGCAAAATCCCGCAGGACTGGACAAAAGAGGAAGCCGCCACCGTCAAAACCGAACTCGATATCGCCATGGCCTGGCGCAAAGAACGCCGCGAAACCGAGAAATTCATCAATCTGGCCATGCCGGAAATCCGCGTTCTGTGCGACGAAGTAAATAATAAAATCATCGGCCTGGTCAGCAAAATCCAGCGCGAGTCCGAAGAACTGATTGAAGAATTCATGCTGGCCGCCAACAGCGCGGTTGCCGCCGAACTGGTGGCCAAACACCTGCCCGGACTCTTCCGCGTCCATCCCCAGCCCGACCCGGAAAAACTGCTCGACTTTTCCATGACCGCCGCCGACGCCTTTCATATTCAGGTCGGCGACCTCTCAACCCGCGAGAACTGCAACAAGTTTCTCGCCTCGCTGCCGGACACGCCAATGCGACCGATCATCCTCAGCGCCTTTCTGCGTTCACTGCCGCGCGCCTTTTATGCCGCGGCTCCGGCCCTGCATTTCGGACTCGGCAAAACGTTGTACAGCCATTTTACCAGCCCGATCCGCCGCTACACCGATTTGCTGGTTCACCAGCAGCTGTGGAGCATGGACCTCAACCAGAAATGGAAAAGCCAGGACGACCTCGCCCGCCTCGCCGAACGCTGTTCGGAGCAGGAGGAAAACAACGACCGCGCCTTCTTCGACGCCAACGACCGGCTGAAACTTCGCTATCTGGAGTCGCTGCTCGGCAAACGGCAGGGCAATTACTACACCGGCGTCGTCCGCAAAGTCACCGCGGCCGGACTGCTGGCGGAAATCACCGAGCTGGGAATTTATGGCTTCATTCCGCTCGGCGGCGGCACGGAACGGCGGCGCGGCGGTGAAAAAATCGTCCACTTCTCAGGACGCGAAAGCTACAAACCGGGCGATCTGGTGCACCTGACGCTGGAGGACGTGGACTTTTCACGCAATTCCGCGGTGTTCGGAATAACACCGAAAGCGGGCAAACTTTAAGACCGGCGGCGGCCCATAAATCGCAGCAGCGCGTCAAGCAGAACGGCCGGATGCGGCGGACAACCGGGAACATACAGGTCAACCGGAAATACGCCGTCCAGTCCGCCGTTCGTTTCCGCACCGTCGCGGTAGATGCCGCCCGACGCGGCGCAGGCGCCGCAGGCGATCACAAAACGCGGCTCCGGCATGGCGGCATAACTTTTTTTCAGCGCGGTCAGCATATTGGCGGTCACCGGTCCGGTGACCAGCAGCACGTCGGCATGACGCGGCGAAGCCACCGCCTGAATTCCAAACCGGCCCATGTCCCACGCCAAAGTGTTGAGCACGTTGAAGTCGAGTTCGCAGGCGTTGCAGCCGCCGCAGGAGACCTGACGGATCTTCAACGATTTCCCGCACAACTTCGGCACGGCGGCGTTACGGACAACGCGCGGCGTAAATTCGGCTGAGGGGTCAAGTTTCAACTCTTCGGCGGCAAATGCGGCCATCCGGTATTCGCGCGTGGCGGTCAATGCGCCGGAACGGCAGTTTTCCACGCAGTCGCCGCAAAAAATACAGCGGCCGAGATCGACGGCGATTTTTCCGGCGGAGTCTTTTTTCAGTGCGTCGGTCGGACACTCGTCACAGCAAACGCGGCAGTCGGCCGCGCATTTTGACGGATCAAGCGACAACAAACCGCAGAACCGCTCCGGCAGATTCGGCGGCGCGTCCGGAAATTTTCCGGTGCGGTATCCCTGTAAAAGTCTCGAACGTATGGCTTTCAACATTTCGCTGGTTCCTTAAAGATCGTGTCCGCAGTAGGACAAATTAAAACTTTTATTGCAAATCGGGAAGTCGGATATCTGAGCGCTGCGCAGCGCCATCGCCAGCCCCTGCCAGTTGTGAAACGAGGGATCGACAATCTTGTAACGGACAAATTTGCCGTCCGCTCCGGTCAGCACCGCATGACACACTTCGCCGCGCCAGCCTTCAACCAGCGAAACGGCGAACCGGTCGGCACCCGGCGTCAATTTTTCCGCAACAAGCATATCGGCGTCATCCGTCCAGTTTTCCAGCGCCGCGCGAACCAGTTTACCGGAGGCCGCAATTTCGTGAAAACGCACCAGCGCCCGCGCCATAACGTCACCCGACGCCGCCAGCGCAGGCAACGGAGGCGGACACGACTGAAGTTCGGACGGAAAATCCAACCGCACGTCACGCGCCACACCGGACGCCCGCGCCGCCACACCGACCATGCCCAGCGCCACGGCATCGGACTTGGCCACCACACCGGTATTTTCAAAACGGTCGAGCGCCGACGGCGTGTCGAACAGCAGATTCAGCGCGTCCATGGTGTTTGAGCGCACCGCGTCCAACCCGGCGACGATCCGGCCGGCCAGCCTGCGATCCACTCCGCACCGCGCGGAAATTCCGCCCGGCACAATCAGTCCGCGACCGAAACGATTGCCGCACAACGCCGCAGTCAAATTCAGATATTCCCCGCGCAGACGACCGCAGAACGACGAAGTCGGCAGATACGCCACGTCTCCGGCCAACGCTCCAAGGTCGCCCACATGATTGGCGATGCGTTCGAGTTCCAGCGCCGCGATCCGCACCAGCCGGGCGGATTTCGGCGCCGTCGCGCCGCTCAAAGCCTCAACCGCAAGCGCATAGGCGGTTGCATGAGCCGCGGTGCTGTCGCCGGCGGCGGTCTCGATGTAATGGCCGGAAAGTTTGTCCGGTCCGCCAATCAGCCGCCGCTCGACGCCGCGATGCTGATACCCCAGCGCAATCTCCAGAAAATAAACCGTTTCTCCGCAGCACTGAAACCGGAAATGCCCCGGTTCAATCACTCCGGCATGAACCGGACCGACGGCGACTTCATGAATCGAGTCGCCCTCCATTTTGAATCCATTGTCCAGCCGCGGCGTGAAGTCGGCGTCGGCCGCCCTGCCCCACACGTCCCGCCCGGTAAACGAGCGCTGAAACCGCAGCGGCTTCAAATACGGATGGCCGACCGGAACAACGCCGAACTGTTCGGCAATCTCACGCTCAAACGGCACCGCCGCCGGCAGCCGCGCCCCGATCGACGCATAAGAACCGCCCGCCAACTCCGCCGACAACACTCCGATTTTGTGCAGTTCTGGAAAAGACACCACCGCATACAGCCGCAGCGCTTCGCCATCAGCTCCTTCATGCGGCAAAACGCCGAACAGACTGGACAAACGCCCATTTTCATGTTCAACCGCCAGTATCAAATTTTCGGAAAATTCAGCAATCGACCGCCGCGGGATCGCCGCCGCCGACACCGCCGAACCATTGTCCATCAACAGAAAATCACCTGTCATTTCTACAGTCCTCCGCAGATCAGAAACCACAGCAGTATGCCGCCGCAGACCATGGCGGCCGCCGCCAGCACCGCCGGCACCGCGGAAAGTTTTTCCGCCGCCTGAAACGCCGGCGACTCAGCACCGGCTGATTTCCCGACGCACATGCGCAAAACCGCCAGCGACATTCCGGAAAAAACCGCGAACAGCAGCAGCAGCACCCCGCCCGCCACCAGCGGACGCCCCGAATACAACGCCTGCCGCACAATCATAAATTCAGTGACAAACAACGGCGACGGCGGCGTTCCGCAGATCGCCGCCAGACCGATCAGCCACAGCCAGCCGTTGCGCGGCAGACGGCCGAGCAGTCCGCCGACATCCGCAATCCGGCGGGTGGAAAAGGCCAGCAGAAGATTTCCGGCCGTCAAAAACAACATCCCTTTTATCATGGTATGCCCGAGCGCGTGAAACAGCGCCGCCGGCACCGCACCCAGCCCCCAGCCCAGCGCAATCAACCCCATATGCTCAACACTGGAATACGCCAGCATCCGCTTGAAGTCGGTCTGCCGGATGATGAACAACGCCGCCACGCCAACCGAAATCAGCCCGAAAACAATTAACAGACCGTCGGCAAAACCGTCCGCCGCCGCCGGTGCGACCTGATAAACCCGGATTATTCCAAGAAACGCGCAATTCAACAGCGTTCCGGACAGCAGCGCCGACACCGCCGCCGGCGATTCGCTGTGCGCGTCCGGCAGCCAGGTGTGGAACGGCGCCAATCCCATTTTTGTACCGTATCCGGCCAGCAGAAACAAAAACGCCGCCTTATACCAGTCCGGATTGAGCCCGGAAGCGGCGATCGCGTCAAAGTCCAGCCCGGAAACCATTCCGGTTTCGGTAAACCGCCCGGCCGCCGAAAGGAACATCGTGCCAAACAGCGCAAAACCAATCCCAACCGAACAGATCAGCAGATATTTCCACATCGCCTCCAGCGAATGAGCCGAACGCCGATGACAGATCAGCGGCGCACTGGCCAGCGTGGTCCCCTCCACCGCCACCCACAGAATACCGAAATTCCGGGCGCAGATCACCAAAAACATCGTCTCCACAAAAAACAGCATACAGAACACAAACAACCAGTCCGGCATCCGTGGATCGGCGTCATGGCCGCCGGAGTATTTGCGCTCCACCTTCAACCACCGCACACAATAAACCGCAACCGCCGAAAACAATATCACCGTAACGGTCAGAAAAAACACCGCAAGCGAATCAAGCCCCAGCATTCCGCCGCAGGACAACGAAAAATCAGGCCTCAACCCGCCGCCGAACAGCATCGTGAAACACACCCCCAATTCGCCGACCGCGACCGCCGCCGGCATAAAACGAGGCACCGCACCGCGCCGGAAAACCAGCGCCGCCAAAGCGCCGGCCAACGGCAACACCAGCAAGAACTGTATCAACGGTAAATCATTCATTGTCCGCCTCCATTTCCGCCGGAACCGCGTCCATGTCCCCCAGCGAACTCAATTTATCAGCGTCGATATGCTGGAACTTGCGGCGAATGTGAAACACCGCTATTCCCATCACAAACACAAAAACAAAAACGTCAAGCAGTATTCCCAGCTCCACCAGCAGTCCGTGGTGAAGCATCAACCCCATTCCGAACAGACATATGCCGTTCTCAAAAACCAAAAACCCGATCGTCTGCGTGATCGCCTTCTTCCGCGTCACAATCATGAACAGACCGGAAAAAACCGTGCTGAACGCCGCCGGAAGCGCCAGCGGCGAAACCAGTTGACGCGGCGTCGGCAATCCGGCGCAGAGAATGAACGCACCGCCGACCGCCGCCAGAAATATCGCCGCCGATACCGAATATCCCACATACGGCTCAATCTCACGCCGCACCTTGACCACCAATATCGACCTCCGAAGCAGCGCCGGCAGCAGCACACCCTTGATACCCAGTGTCATCACCGCCAAAAACACGGTTTCACCAATATGTCCGGTCAGCGCCCCCGGCGCCGCCAGCGGAAGCACCCCCAGCAACACCCCCTGAACCGCCACAATCCGCACGCAGTGCATCAGGCGGCTCGACGTAACCAGCAACAGATCCAGCGCCAGCACCGCCGCAAAAATTATTCCACCGAGATTTTCCATTTCCTCTATCGCCCCCCTTTGAACATCAACCCGACCGCCAACGCCAGCAGCGCCAGACCGAATGCCCCGATCAGCAACTGCGGAATCTTGACCAGCCGACAGCGCGACATCACCGACTCCAGCACCCCCACCAGCACCGCCAGCAAAATCATCCCGCCGAAATAAACCGCAAAATCACCCGCCGCACCAAAGCGGAACGGCAGCAGCGTCATCACTAAAAGCGACCCCAACAGCCAGAACTTCAGCGCCGCACCGTAGAGCACCATCGCCAGATCCGGACCGCTGTAATCAAGAATCATCGCCTCGTGAATCATCGTCAATTCCAAATGGGTGTTCGGGTCGTCAAACGGCACCCGGCAGGCTTCGCACAACAGCACCATCAGCAGCGCCGCCGCAACCAGAAAAGTCACCATCCCGGCGGCTCCACCCTGAATCGACAGCGGAACGGTCAACACTCCGGACAACTCAATACTTCCGGAAAACATCGCCAGAACTCCAAGCGCCGCAAACAACGGCAGCTCGGCCAGCGCGGAAAACTGCACCTCGCGGCTCGCCCCCATCCCCTCGAACGCCGAGGCGGTGTCCAGCGCCGCCAGCACCGTCAGCACCCGCACCAGCGCAAACCAATACACAAACAGCACCAGATCGCCGCCGAAACGGAAAAACGACGGCGCCGCAACTCCACCCAGCGGCAGCAACAGCGATGCCGCCGTCAACGCCGCCAGTATTCCCGCCGGCGACCAGCGCAAAACCCGGCTCGAAGACCTGCTGTAAACCGCCGACTTCTTCATCAATTTCCACAAATCACGGTACAACTGGAACACCGACGGTCCGCGACGCCCGGCAAACCACGCCTTTACCCGGTTTATGACTCCCGGCAGCAACGGCGCCAGCAACAGTGACAATCCCCAGGCGCACCACCATGAAAAACATTCAAACCGCATTACTCAGCCCTCCAGTCACCGCACGGCACGCCAAACGCCCAAACCAGCAT
>JAEWSS010000311.1 GCA_023459755.1 Verrucomicrobiota bacterium
TAAAGCAAGCCTACGGTTTTCGCGACCGCGAATACTTCAAATTAAAAATCTATCAGTTGCCGGAAATTTCGAGCGTAAAGGAACTGTAAGTTGTGTCAAATATCGTCGAAGAGGCAAAAAAAGGCGACTTCAAAGTGTTTTTCACTTATAGTTCGCCTAACTGTCAATTATGGCTCCGGCACTTGGATTGCGCTCGCCGCTGTCGGCTCGCGCTCGGCGTTGCCGTCGAACCCGGTGTTTTTTTGTTGACACAAAAAAAGCGGATTGGAACCCCAATCCGCCGAATCACTCGCTTGTCGCCATTTTCTTTTGATAAAGAAAACTGGCTCCGGCACTTGGATTCGAACCAAGGACCAAGTGGTTAACAGCCACCTACTCTACCGCTGAGCTATGCCGGAGCGTTTGTATACTATTAAGATACCCGCTGTTTGGGTTTTTGCAAGCACAAAATATGGTTTTTTCCGCTTTTTTTTACTTTTCTCTTTGAGATTGCGCCTTTGTGTGGTATAATTTTAAAATCAAGCTTAATAATATGTAATAAGGACCGCTATGCCCAGTATCAGACTTTTCGGCGCTTGCGCCGCTTTTTTTGCCGCCGCGTCAATTTTTGCAGAACCCGTCACCGAGGATATGCAGCTCGCCATCCTTTCCAATATAGTGCCGCGTTTCCTGGCCAACTATCAGTATCGACACGCCGCATTCGACGACCAGTTGTCGTCTAAGGTCTTCGACGAATATTTCCGTACCCTCGATCCCAATAAATCTTATTTTACCGCCGAAGATATTGCCGGCTTCGAGTCTTACCGCTTCCAACTCGACGATCTCGCCGCCGCCGGAAACAGCGACTTCGCATTCAAAGTCTACGACCTCTTTCGCCACCGAATGGCCATGTATCGCGAATTCGCCGAGGAAACTTTGAAGTCGCCTATGGATTTTTCCATCGAAGAGTCGGTCGTGATCGACCGCCGAAACGCCGACTATTTCGCCAATATGACCGAATTGAAGGAGTTCTGGCGCAAAAAACTGAAAAGTGAAGTCCTTTCAAACCGTCTGCTTAACCGCATCCGCGAACACGAGGCCGCCGCGGATAAAAACAACGATCAGCTTTCTGCAGAGGAAAAACGCGACCGCGCCGAAAAACAGGAACTCGCCGCCGCCTGGTCTCGTTCGCCTGAAGAACAGGTGCTTCGACGCCTCCGCGACGTTTCCAACACACTGACTCAAAGCGATCGGGTTGATATTCTGGCGCTTTATCTGGCGGCGGTGTCGCACTGCTACGGGCCGCATACCGACTATCTCGCCCCGGCCGATGACGAAAATTTCGATATTGCCATGAAACTTTCTCTGTTCGGTATCGGCGCCACCTTGTCGGTGGATGACGGCTATGTCAAGGTTGTCGAGGTGGTTCCCGGCAGTCCGGCCGCGCGCGAAGGATCGCTTAAGGCCGGCGACCGCATCATCGCCGTGGCGCAGGACGGCGCGGAGCCGGTCGATGTGATCGACATGGCTCTCGATCATGTGGTTAAGCTGGTACGCGGCGCCGAGGGAACCAAGGTCACGCTGACCGTTCTGCCCGGGCGCGAGGGGCGTTCCGCGGCGCCGCGGCTGATTTCCATTGTCCGCGGCAAAGTCGAACTCAAGGAGTCGGAAGCCAAGGGCAAGGTGTACGAGGTCAAGGACGGCGACGGCGCCGCAATGAAAATCGGAGTTATAAAGCTGGACAGCTTCTATATGGATTTCGACGCTTTTATCGACGGCGATAAGAACTATAAAAGCTGTACCCGCGATGTGCGTGCAATATTGGATGACTTTACCGCGTCCGGCGTGGACGCCGTGGTGATGGATATGCGAATCAACGGCGGCGGCAGTTTGCCGGAGGCGATCGCTTTGAGCGGACTCTTTATCGAAAGCGGACCGATCGTCCAGGTCAGACAGGCCGGCGACGGCCCGCAGATTGAAAATGATCCGGATTCGTCAATCAGCTTTTCCGGGCCGATGGCCGTGCTTACCAGTCGCTTTACCTCCAGCGCGGCCGAGATTTTTTCCGGCGCCATGAAGGACTATCAGCGGGCGCTCATAATCGGCGACAGCCGCACCTACGGCAAGGGCACCGTGCTGCAGGTGACTAAACTTGAGCGGGTGCTTGATGCGGTGCGTCTCGCCTTTCCCGCCGGTTCGCTGCGTTATGAATGCGCGGTGTTCTATCGCGTCAACGGAGACTCCACGCAGGCGCGCGGTATTGAACCGGACCTGGTCTTCCCTTCGCTTACCGACCATATGGAGATCGGCGAGGAGTTCAGTTCCAATTATTTGCCGTGGGACTCCATAAAACCGGCGTCTTACCGGTTGTTTGATCCGCTGCTGCCGGAGAAGAAAAAGGTTCTTATGGAGAAGTCGGCCGCCAGATTAAACGCCGATCCGGCTTTCACCGGTTATCGCGACCGGGTTGTGCGCGCCGGAGCCGCACTTCAGCGCAAAGAGGTGTCGCTGAACGAGGATGTCCGGTTCGACGAATATCTCAAGAATGTCGAGTTTGAGAAATTGACCCAGCAGCTTGAGGGCGAGCCGAGCGAAGAACTGGTCGCCGGAAATGATGACATGATGCTCGGAGAGGCGATGAATATATTGGTTGACTGGGTCGATTTGGAGAAAAAATAATCGGGACACTATTGTATTTTAACGGTTTTGCATTATAATACCTCTGTGTCTCGGCGTGAAACGTTATTTTTTGCGACGGTGAAATATGATATATTCGCTGGAAAACGATATGAATGCCCTGGCTGAGCTGCTATCAGGCATAGAGACCAGTCCGTGGTATCTCGACATGCCGCCAAAGCGCGGCTATGTGCTGAATCTGGCGCTTGAGGAGATGATTTCCAAGATCATCAAGTATGGCTATGACGACGGGGAGTCGCATCGAATCTCGGTGGCGATTGAGCCGCAATGCGACGGCGTCGGCGTAGTTATTTGCGATGACGGTCACAAATTCGATCCGTTGTGCGCCGCCGGGGCCGACGTTGAGTGCGATGTGGAAACCCGGCGGATCGGCGGCGTCGGCATATTGCTGACCAAACGGTTGAGTCGCAGCGTTGAATACCGTCGCGACGGCGAAAAAAACGTGGTTACTATATTAATATAATAGGAAGCGGGAAGAATATGGAAATTGTGTTGAAAGATCGGGGGACCTGCCGCTATCTCGGCATAAGCGGTCGTCTTGACGCCACCACAAGTCAGGACGCCGATGCGGCTCTGCGTGGAAAACTTGACGACTGCAAGGCGCTGGTCATTGATCTGGCCGACCTGAGCTATATTAGTTCCGCCGGGCTGCGGATTCTGCTTATTGTCGCAAAACAGATGCAGCAGCACGGCGGCAAAGTGGTGATCTGCAATCTTTCGGAAACAGTGCAGGAGGTTTTCGATATCAGCGGTTTTTCCGCGATCTTCAACGTGTGCTCGGACATTCCGGCTGCGGAAGCCGCCTTGCGTTGAGTTCGCGCGGCTGCCGCGAAAGGATGTGAAAGATGTGCGGAATTACCGGAGCGGTGAATTTTCCGGATTCCGCTGTCGCCGGCGTCCGGGTCGATGCCATGCGCGACCGGCTGCGGCACCGCGGACCGGACGGCGAGGGAATGTGGCGCGACGAACGGGCGATTCTGGCGCATGTCCGGCTGGCGGTCATTGACCGCGCGTCCGGCGCCCAGCCGCTGTTCAGCGAGGACGGCGGCGTGGTGCTGGTCTGCAACGGCGAAATCTATAATTACCGCGAATTGACGGCCGAGCTGACCGCAAAAGGACATCGGTTCGCCACCGGATCGGACAGCGAAGTAATAATCCATCTTTATGAAGAGCATCCGGATGATTTTCCACAATATTTGAGCGGCATGTTTGCCTTTGCATTGTATGACGTGCATCGCCGCCGGCTGTTGCTGGGGCGTGATCGGATTGGTCAGAAGCCGCTGTTTTTCCGTCAGGAGGGGGCGGCGCTTTATTTTGCCAGCGAGCTTGGGGCGCTGCGCGACGGCGGGCGGGCGCTTGATCCGGAGGGGGTGCTCAATTTTTTCTCGCTTCAGTATATTCCGCCGCCGGGAACGGTTTTTCTCGGCGTGCGCCAGCTGCTTCCGGCGCATCTGCTGACGTTTGATCTCGACGGGTGCGAAC
>JAEWSS010000312.1 GCA_023459755.1 Verrucomicrobiota bacterium
GATGAAAAGGAGCGTGCGTGCGGCCGGTTCGCCGGAGTCGCAGTATTTCAGAATCAGGTTGCGGCCGTCGAGCGGCAGAACCAATTCATGTTCAATCAGTTTTTCGATATTCATCAAGCGCGCAGATTTCCGAGTTTTATCTGTTTTATTCCGGCGGCGGCGGCCATGTCGCGGATTGCAAAAAGTGTTTTCGGCGGTGTCGGCGGCAGATTCATGCAGCGGTAAGCCGGGTGGAAGGCCGAGAAGTGGAGAACCACATCGACGGAGAGTTCCGCCTTTACCCAGTCGATGAATTTTCTGACGGTTTCGAGATCGTCATTCAGCGTCGGGATGACCAGCATGGTGAGTTCGAGGTGTTTGCCCAGGCTGTAAAAGTATTTTACGCTGGCCAGCACCGCGGCAAGTTCGCCGTTGACATTGCGGCGGTAGAAGTCGTCGGAAAAACCTTTTACATCAAAGTTGGCCGCGTCTATATCCCGATAAAGGTCAACCGCCGCCTCCGGGGTGACATAGCCGTTGGTGACCAGTACGTTTTTGAGTTTTTTCCGATGGGCTTCGGCGGCCGCGTCGATTACGAATTCGGCGAACACCGCGGGTTCGTTATAGGTGTATGAGATCGACGGACAGCCGCGGTGGACGGCCGCCTTGACCAGCTGTTCCGGCGGATAAAACGGCGCATCGGGAAACTCGCGGTAATCCCCGCGCGACAATGTGTCGTTCTGGCACCAGCGACAGTCCAGATTGCAGCCGAAGGTGCCGACCGAAAAGGTGTTGGTTCCCGGCATCCAGTCCGCCAGCGGTTTTTTCTCGATCGGATCAACGTTGGCGGCGATCACCCGGCCGTAACTCTGGGTGTAGAAGACGCCGCCGATATTCCGTCGCACCATGCAGAATCCGTATTCGCCGTCGCGCACCCGGCAGCGGCGCGGGCAGAGCGCGCATTCGCAGTCTCCGGTATGCAGTTTGCGGTAAAAGAGAGCTTCTTTGAGTTCCATGACGCCGGTAGTCCCGTGGTTGACTGTGAATCAGTAAAAAGTCTTCATGGCTTCGGTTATTTTGTCGCGGTAGTCGTTGACCTCAACCCCCACCAGCATAAACGAGCCGTACACCAGAACCGGAAATTTCAGCCCCAGTGTGGTCGCATAGCCGCGCCGTTTGAATTTTGCCAGATCCTCGGCCATTTTGTTGACGGTGATGTCATACTTGTATACGCCGATTTCCTTGTCGTCGGCGAGCTGGATGGCGCAGGCGCCCTCCGCCCCGTAAACGGTTGGGTTGATCGGCTGAACCTGGGTTACCGGGATGCCGTTCTTGGCCAGATGGTCGGCCAGATCAAGCAGTTGGAGGTGATTGTTGCTTTTTTCGCCGGATGAGAAAATTGAGCAGCCGGACGCCAGAATGGTGAAAGCCGCGATGAGCAGCGGCATGATTGTTTTTCCAAATACACGCATGATACAGTGGTTCTCCATATGAAAAATTAGTGTTCGTGACAGCAGCAGCCGTTGCACACATGACGGTCGCCGCCGCGTTCGCAGTTGTCGGCGTTCCGGCAGCCGGAGTTTTTTCCGACGGCAAAACCGGAAAACAGCCGTTTGACATTTTTACTTTGACAAGCCGGACAGCTGTTTTGTTCGTCGCCTGAACGGACGATCTGTTCAAATTTTTTGCCGCAATCGGCGCATTTGTATTCAAAAATCGGCATAATGACTTTCCCGCTGGTTGTTTATGTGCTATATTAAAGATAAACGTTCAAGCGGGTTTTGTCAATAAAAAATTTGGAGATATATGTCAAAAACAGTCAAGGTCGCGGCCGCGGTGATTGAGCGGGGAGGGGACGTGCTGGTGTGCAGTCGTCCGGACGGTGACGCGATGTGCGGAAAATGGGAGTTTCCCGGCGGAAAACTTGAGCCCGGCGAGAGCTTCGCCGAGGCACTGCGCCGCGAGCTTTCGGAAGAGCTGGCCATTGCCGATGTGACGGTGCTTGACACGCTGGGGCGGGCCGGGTTTTGCCGGCCGGACAAAACGGTGGTGATCCGCTTTCTGCGCTGCCGGCTTCCGGAATCGCAGACGATAACTCCGCAGGAGGGGCAGAAATTCCGCTGGGTCGGGCGGCGCGAACTGCGCCGGATCGACTTCCTGCCCGCCGACCGGGATTTTGTCATCCGATTGAGCGGCTTTTGATTTGCATTTTGCCGATTTTACGATTAAAGTAAACCGGTTGGAATAAATCGGTTTTCAGAAAAACAGACAGGGAGCGCAACCATGAAGTCACGCATTGCGATTGTTTTGTTGACGGTGCTGGCCGGCACACTGCTCGGCGTCGCCGCCGAACCGCCGGCGGAGTTTTCCACCGCGCTGTGGAGTCGGGTGGAGAAGAAAACTCTGCTGACCGATAAGAAATACTGCGAATTGCTGAAAAATTACATCTCGGCCAGCGGCGACCTTGAATTCTGGCGCAACCGCCGGCTGGACTCTCCGGATATGCGGATACTCACCGGCGAACTTATGGAGGCCGCCGCGCTTGAACGCGAACTGGCTGCGTCCGGCGCCGATTCCGTAAAACTTCATGAACAGGAACGCAAATGCGACGATATTCGGAAGAAAATCGACGAGTTGTGGAATCGTTCCGCCGCACTGCCGGAATACGCAAAACTCACCTCCGCCGCAACCGACGCCGCCGACAAGGTTTATGAACGCGCCGTCTGGCTGCTGAAGCGCGCCAAGGACCGGGATGCCGCCGAAGCGCTGCGGATGCTGACGGCCACCAAGTCGATCGCCATTCCCTCCACACTTCAGATCGCGGCGGACGAGGCTTCGGTTCCGGCCATGCCGCTGGACGACGCCGGACTCTACGCCGAATATGAACAACGGCTGTTTGCCAAGGACCCCGGCTATACGCTGCTGAAGTCGCAGTGCGACGTGGCTTTCAATATTCTTTCACAGTGGCAGGAGCTTCAGCTGTCGGCCACGCCGGAGGGGCGCAGCGTGTTGGACTACTTCAACGCCTCAAGCGGCAAAATGGTGAAGCTCGCGGCGGACAAGTCCACGCCGCCGGACGAGCTGCTTAAGGCGAAAAACGAGCTTGACCGCGCGTCGGCCGAACTCAAGCGGGTGCAGTATTATGTTTTTCGCGGCGACCGTCAGAACCGCATCCTGACCGACTCGTATTATAAAGCGCGTTCAAAAATGCTGAAGCGCGGCCTTGAACTGCTTGACGGCGCCAAGTCGGACGACAAGGCCCAGGCGCTGGCCGGACGCATCCGCGCACTTCAAACCCAGTCGACCGGCGAAAGCTCCGGCGTGCTCGGCGCCTCCGCCGCCGCCGTTCCGGTCGCGAATGTTGCGCTTGAGGGGTGGGAGAACAAATTTTTTGCCGGCGACGGCGAATTTTTACGACTTAAGACCGAATACGCCGCCGCCCGGCTGGCGTTGAAAACCTATCAGCACGACCGGATCAAATGTTCCGCCGAAGGCTCGGTTCTTCTGGACGAGATCACCGGGATGGAGGCCGAACTCAAGGAAAAACGCGCCGCCGCGGCACCGGCCGGAGAAATTGAAAAACTGATCGTCGAGCGCAATCTGTCGGTTCAGGCGCTCGGCCGGCTCTATCAGAGCGAGATCGCCGGGGACGCGGTGAATATCACGCTTCAGAAAAAATTGACCGAGGCCCGTGCGGCGCTGTTCGAC
>JAEWSS010000313.1 GCA_023459755.1 Verrucomicrobiota bacterium
TGGTAAGACAGCGCTCGAACATTGTGTCGAACTCCGGGTCGCGGAAATTCGTCCGGTTGCAGCCGCCGGCGTTGCCGCTGTAAAAAAGCTGGAGAAAATTTTCGGCGTCGGGATAGTCGCCGGCCCATGACAGCCGGAAAAGCTGCGTCTCGCCCTGCCGGATTTTTTGGAAAAAACGGGGAGAATTGTTCAACCGCACCTCCAAATCAATACCGATCGCGCCGAGATCGGCCGCCATCATTTCGCCCAACTGCCGGTGCAGCGGAGAATTTCCGTTCAAGTCAAAACTCAGTTTCAGCGGCTTTCCGGTGGCCGGATCAATACCGTTGGCATATCCGGCAAGTTCAAGTTCCCTTCGCGCGGCCGCCACATCATACCGGTTGTACGGGTTGCGCATTTCCGGGTCGAACCCGGCCACGCCGGGCGGCAGCGGACCTGGAGCCGGTTCCATTTGAAGGTTGGAATGGGCGATTCTGGCATCAACGTCGAATGCCAGATTTACGGCGCGGCGCAGTGCGATATTTTGCCCCAGCACCGGGTCGTCAAAATTATAACCGATGTACTGAATCTCGAATCCAGGCTGGCGGAGCAGTTCAATACCGCGCTTGAGCAGGGCGGGCGACACCGTTCCGCGCGGCGACAGCACCACGTCAAGGTTGTCCTTGTCCAGCCGGCTGATGTCGAGTTTGCCCTGCAGAAAAAGCATCCAGCTGCTCAAACTCTGACGGATGCTGTAGCAGACCAGCCGGTCGGCCAGCGGCAGACGGCGGACGCGGTCGGACGGGGCTTCGGCGGCGGAAAAATACTCTTCGCGGAATTCCGGATAGCGGTCAAAAATCAGGTGATGGTCGCGCTGCCAGTCATAGAGGAAAAACGGTCCGGAACCGACCGGATTTTCAGAAAAACTTTCGCCGTAATACTCGACCGCCCGCCGCGACACAATCGCGCAGTTCGGCATGGCCAGCACATAGGAAAACCGGGGATCGGGACGGGTCAGGCGAATAATAAACGTGCGGTCATCCACCACCTCAAAGCCGGGAACCGGTAAATCGTAGCACGACCAGTCGCCGGACGGAAGTTTTGAACTGGCTTCACGAAATTCGTCAAGTCCGGCCACCTTGCCGCGAACCAGCCAGTACGCCGAACTGTGAAGCCGCACATCGGCCAGACGAAGAAATGAAAACACCACGTCGCGACTGGTCACCCGCCGGTCGCCGCCGTCAAAACAGCGGTTGGCGTGAAACTGCAGGTCGTCGCGCAGTGTGCAGACATAGGTTTTGAAGTCGTCCGACACCTCCGGCATTTTCGCCAGCATCGACGGCTTGAGCACATACGGCCGCTCGACATAATCGTATTGCAGCAGTGTGTCGAACACCGCGGTCACAATGTTGCTGGACGCCAGATCGGAGGCCAGCGCCGGATCAAGCGTCTTGACCCGCTCGCCGTCCGAAGTGTAAACCACCACCTGCGGGTCGGCGGCCGAACCGCGTCCGCGCAGAAAAAAAGCGGCGGCCAGCACAGCGGCGGCCGCCGCAACGATCAATCCGATTTTCCAACCCAACTTCATTTATCCGCGGCGGCAAGCCGATCATAAGCGTTATGGATCAGCATTTCGGTCTCGTCCCACGAAATGCATTCGTCGGTAATCGAAATATCCGGTGCCGGATGGCCGGAAGCCGGAATCTTCTGCGCGCCGGACTGAAGACAGCTTTCCAGCATGACCCCGACAATCGCGTCTTCTCCATGAATAATCTGTTCGATCAGATCCTCGAACGCCACATGCTGGCGGCTGCACTGTTTGCCGCTGTTGGCGTGACTGCAATCCACCACCACCGCCGGCGTCATCTTCGCCTTGGCCAGCGCCACCTTGATGAAGGCGATATGTTCGGCGCCGTAATTCGGCCCGGAACTGCCGCCGCGCAGAACCACATGAACATGCGGATTGCCCTTGGTGCGGAAAATTCCGACGTGACCGTCTTCCAGCACACCGATAAAACTATGGCGACTGCGGGCGGAACTGATCGCGTCCAGCGCCACTTGAATGCTGCCGTCGGTGGCGTTCTTGAAACCGACCGGCATCGACAGACCTGAGGCCAGCTGGCGGTGGGTCTGCGACTCGGTGGTACGGGCGCCGATCGCCGCCCAGCTGACGGTATCGGCGATATACTGAACCAGAATCGGGTCCAGCACTTCGGTCGCCACCGGCAGGCCGAGTTCGACGATCTTCAGCAAAAGTTTGCGTGCCACAAAAATGCCGCGCTCAATATTGTACGAACCGTTGATGTCCGGGTCGTAAATCAGCCCCTTCCAGCCGACGGTGGTGCGGGGTTTTTCAAAATAAGCGCGCATGATGATCAGAATACGGTCGGAAACCGCATCGGAAAGTTTTTTCAGTTTTGCGGCATATTCGAGTGCGGCCGCGGGATCGTGAATCGAACAGGGGCCGACAATCACCATCAGGCGTTTGTCGCGCTTTTCAAGAATATCCATGACCGCCCGGCGCGAAGCGGCCACCTTGCCCATCGACTCCACATCCATCGGCAGCTCGGAACACACTTGAGCGGGTGCCGGCAGC
>JAEWSS010000314.1 GCA_023459755.1 Verrucomicrobiota bacterium
CCGCAGCCGCGGCCGACCGGCCGCAATGTCCACTTCCGCCACCGCCCCGCGCGCCACCCAGATATTGAATTGATGCGCCCGCTCCAGCCCGATCAGATCCGCCAGCAGCGCCATAATCACTCCGCCGTGGGAAAACACCACCGGATGCCGACAATCTGACGCCATAAGTTCATCAAGGAACCCCCGGGTACGCTCGATGAAACCGCCGATGCGTTCGCCGCCGGGGAATGTGTATTCCGGGTCGCCGCAGCGCCACGACTCCGGCGGATGGAGGACGGCCGGAGTAAAACTCCATTCGCCGAAATCCATCTCATTCAAACGGGAGTCGGCTTTTTCCGCCGGCAGATTCAGCGCATATTCGCGGGCGAGCGCCAGCGTTTCACAAACCCGCCGTAATGTACCGGCATAAACCGCGTCGCAGTCGGCGCACTCTTTCGCCAGCCAGCGTCCGGCGGCAGCGGCCTCCGCCCTCCCCTGCCCGCTCAGCGGAACATCGCAGACACCGACCAAATCTTTGGAATGTTCAACCGGCAGCGAACCGTGCCGGACAAAGGTTATCCGTTCGACCATCTTATATCTCTTTCAGTTTCATCGCCGTATGCCCGGTCAACGGCTCAAAACCGCACCCCTCATACAGCCGCCCGGTGCCGGGAACGCCGACCAGTCCAATCCAGTCAACCCCCTCGGCCCGCACTTCCGCAACCAGCCGACGCACCAGTTCAGCCGCGATTCCGCGCCGCCGGAACGCCGCAGTCACCACAACGTCCTGAATATAACAGTCGCTCGCATGGTCGCACAACGCGCGCGCCGAACCGACGACCGTCGTCCTGCCGTCCTCCGCAGTCTCCGTCGCCACCAGCCAGTGCGAGTTGCGCATGGCGGCGCTCATAAACGCGCCGTCCTCCCCCGCCGCCAGCCAGCCGACCTCGCGGTACAGCGAGGTCAGCGCCGGAATGTCGGCTTCACCGGCTTTTCGAAACTCCGCCATCGCCCTACCGACAGAACATGTAGTAGCGAAGCGCAATGTAAATCGATGCGCCCACCATGGTCACAACGCTTACCGGAACGCCGTAGATCATAAAGTTCTTGAACGTGACGTGATGACCGGCCTTGGACGCGATCCCGGCTGTGACCAAGTTTGCCGCCGCCCCCACCAGCGTACCGTTACCGCCCAGACAAACCGAAAGCGCCAGCGCCCACCATGCCAACTCCTGAAGCGGCGGATTGCCGGCAAACACAGGATTACCCTGCAAATATACCGAGATCACCGCCACCATCGCGGCAGTATAGGAGACGTTGTTGGTAACCGCCGCCGCAACCGCACTGACCCACATCATCGCCATGATAAACGCCAACGGATGCCAGGCGTAAGTTCCTTTCAGCCATTCGCCGATCTGACTCATCAAACCGCCGTATTCGGCGCCGCGAACCAGCACGAACAACCCGAGAAAGAAAAACAGCGTACTCCACTCAATCTTCTCAAGCGCATGATCCACATTCACCTTACACACCAGCAACGCCAGCCCCGCGCCGGCCATTGCCACCACGCATGGTTCAATCCCGACAATGCTGTGAAGCAGAAAACCGACGATCGTCAGCAGAATCACCGCCACACCGCGATGCATATTGGCGCGGTCGGTAATCGCCGCGTTTTCGTCCAATTCCATGATCTGAGCGCGCTGCTCAACTGTAACATGCATGCTTTTGCCGTAACGCAACACCAGAAAAACGCAGTAAATCGCCATCATCAGCACAATCACCCAGCTCAAATTCAGGATGAATGCCATAAAACCAAGATTGGCGGCGCTCCCGATAATCAAGTTCGGCGGATCGCCGATCAGCGTCGCGGTTCCGCCGATGTTGGAAGCCATCGTTTCAGCCATCAGGAACGGAATCGGGTTAAGCTTCATATGCTCGGCAACAATCAGCGTGACCGGCGCAATCAGCAGAACCGTGGTCACGTTGTCCAGAAAAGCCGACAGCACCGCGGTTGACACCACCAGAAACACCAGCGTCCGGATCGGCGATCCCTTTGCCACCTTGGCGCACTTGATCGCAACATACTGAAACACGCCGGTTCCGCTCAACAGATTGACCAGCAGCATCATGCCGGCCAGCGTAAAAATAACGTCGAAGTTGGTGTATTTGGAATACACGTCGTTGGGGGTTGTCGCCAGCCCGGACAGCTCCGCGGTCAACCAGGACGGATTACCGGAGGGAAACAGCATCGAGTTGTGATTCCCCGGCAGCACCAGAAGCAGCATCAGCGACGAGCCGACCAGCGCCGCCGTCGTCTTATGCACTTTCTCCGAAGCAATCGCCACATATGTACCGACAAAAATTATTGTCGCCAACCAAAATCCGAGATCCATAATAAAAAACCGTTCTTTCCTTATCCCCGCAGCACTTTATGCACAATACTGCCGATGCCGACCACGCCAAGCAGCCGACCCTCTTTATCCACCACAAATCCGGCGTAAGCCTCCCGCCGGACCAGTCGGATAGTGAACTGGATCAGCGGTGTGGACGGTGCAAGCACCATCTTCGCCGGATGAACGAAATCCTTGACGGAAAATTTATTCTCCGCCTTGAATATATTTTCAAACACCTCAAAACTGTTCAGGAAGTTCAAGTTGTCCATCATGAAAATATATTCGGGAATGAACGACTTTATCACTTCGGTCGCATCGATCACGCCAAGCAGTTTATTGTCCGAATCCACCACCGGAAGCACCTGCCGGCGCTCGCGGTAGAAGGTGTCCAGCGCCGAAGCCAGACTCGCGTCCGCCCGGATAACCGGATAATCGCTGCACATCAGATCCTCGGCAGTAATATTGCGGTTAATCAACACATTGTCCTCGGCCAGAACGGAGATGACCTCCAACCCGTCGGTGCATGCGGTGAGCCGGTCAATCTTGCCGGGCTGGGCAAGGTAGCGGCTGAACGCGGCCAGCGCTTTCAGGTAACTGGCGCTGGTGCTTTCGCTGATCAGCGACATAACAATAACCCGAACCGGCTCAGTACCGTCAACGGTCAATTTTTGCGGCTTTTCAGGAATGCCGATCAAAATGTAAAGATCATGCAGACAATTCAAACGGACATGCGGAATCGCCACTTGTTCGTACGGAATTTTCAGTGCGTCCTCGCGCTCGATCAACTCCTTCACCACGTCCGGAATCACGACCTTTTCACGCAGCTGCCCCTGTGCCTGCTCAAGCATGTTGGTGTAGAGTTCTTCACGGGTCTCGCCCTGAAGCCGGCAGAATACCAGCGCCGGATTAAGAAACGATGCAAGCTTCATAATTTCCTCTTTTCTTTAGACGACCATCACATGCGGGCAACGACAGCTTCGGCGAAGGCGGAACACCCCAACTCGGTAGCCGCCGGCCCCATCAGCCGCGCAAAATCATAAGTCACAAATTTGTCGCGGATGGCCCGCTCGATGCCGAGTGTGACCAGGTCGGCGGCGGCGTCAAATCCGATATAGCGCAAAAGCATCTCGCCGGAAAGCGCCAGACTGCTCGGGTTCACCTTGTCCAATCCGGCGTACTTGGGCGCGGTACCGTGCGTTGCTTCAAACACCGCGTGACCGGTAAGATAGTTGATGTTCGCTCCCGGCGCAATACCGATACCGCCGACGCAGGCCGCCAGCGCATCTGACACATAGTCGCCGTTCAAATTCAGCGTGGCGATCACATCGTATTCGTCCGGACGGGTGAGTATCTGCTGCAAAAACGCGTCGCAGATGCAGTCCTTGACCAGGATTTTACCCTCCGGCGCTATTCCGTCGCATTCGGAAGCGGCGACCGCCACATCCGAATATTCGCGCTTCACAAGCTCATATCCCCAGTTTTTGAAGGCCCCCTCGGTGAACTTCATGATGTTGCCCTTATGCACCAGGGTGACGCTGCTGCGCTTATGCTCCACCGCATAGTCCATCGCGGCGCGGATCAAACGTTCGCTTCCTTCGCGGCTCACCGGCTTCACGCCGATACCGCAGTTCTCGGTAAAGCGGATTTTATCCACATTCATCTCCCGGGTCAGGAAGTCGATCACCTTTGCGGCCTCCGGAGAACCGGCCGTCCATTCGATGCCGGCGTAAATATCTTCGGAGTTCTCGCGGAAGACCACCATATCGG
>JAEWSS010000315.1 GCA_023459755.1 Verrucomicrobiota bacterium
CTTCACGCCGAGGACTTCGCGGACATAAACGGCGGCGGCTTCGGTGATGCGCGGCTTGCCGATACGAAATTCGGAAAGCGGAATCTTCCACTCCCGGCTGTCCCAGCTGAAATCCGGACTGTTTTCATTCAGTCCGGCGGTGCGGTAGATCATCCCCTGACGGATGCGGCGGCCGTCAAGACCGATCCGCCCGCCCAAATCGCGCACGTTGCCGACGTTGTCAACCCGAAGCAGACGCGGAGCGAAATCCTCGGTGGAAAAACTGCCGACCGCGGATTCGGAAACCGTGCCGTCCGCCGCGGTGCAGACAACTTTCCAGTAATAAGTTTTGCCAATCATGAAGTTGACCGCCGACGCGGCGGGAACTCCGGATTCCGGCTGGCGAACCAGCACCTGAGTCGGAGTTGAGAAGTCGGCGCGGTCGGAGACGACCATGACGAATTTTCCGGTCTCACCTTCGGTACACTCCCAACCGAACTCGGTCGGCACCGCGTCGCGCATAAGATTCAGTCTTGCGCGATACGCTTTGTCGTTGAAGAGTTCGCGCCGCTCCGCCGTCGGCGCCAGCAGAAACTCTTTCAATTCAGGCGCAATCGCCGAAACCACCGCCGACTCCGCCGGCCTGCGCAACACAATTTCCGCCGACACCAGCAGCGGCAGCAGCAGCAGCGACAGAAAAAACGCTTTACACAACTTTTTCATTCATTATTCCCTTTTTTCAGTCTGTTTATTTAGTTGTTTCATTTCAAATATAACACCAAAAAGCGGTCACGCCAATCAGCAAAAAAGTTTTTCCACGCCTTTTCGCGCCTCGCAGCCATACATTTTTATACCAAAAAAAAATCTCTTGTACTTGTAAAAAAATCAACAAATGATATAGTTAGCATTGCAATAAATGCATATCAAACTATTTTGAGGACACTATGGAAACACCATTCAATTTATTGGTTCTTAAGGCATTTCATGCGCAGCGCAGTCATGTTCGCGAAGCGATGTCGGAGCTTGGACTGTCGCCCGGCCAGCCCAAGGTCATGCAGTTTCTGCTGATGCACGGCGCCAGTCTGCAAAAAGATCTTGCCGCGAAATGCGCTATTGAGCCGTCCACCATATCAAGACTGCTTGAAGCGCTGGAACAGCGCGGCCTGATCGCACGCCGGACGCCGGAGAATGACCGTCGCGCCGAAGTGGTCTCGCTGACCGAAGCCGGAAATCGCATGGCGGAATACGAACTATGGCCCCGCTTCGCCAAGATCAACGCCAGTTCGCTTGCCGGATTCAGTGCGGATGAACAACGCAAATTCCGGGATTTTCTGACGCGAATGTACGCCAATCTCACCGGCGGCGACACCGGAAATGAATAACGGTTCGGCATCTTGAAATGAAGACTTCCGACGCCGCACGACGGCAATATCTGCGCATGACCGGCGCCTCGGTTCCCGGTCTGGTCACATCGCTGGCGATTCCCACCATCTTCACCATGCTGATCTCCGCCTTTTACAATATGGCGGACACGTTTTTCGTCGCCCGGCTCGGAACCGGAGCGGCGGCGGCGGTCGGCATCGTGTTCTCGGTCATGTCCTTTATTCAGGCGGTGGCGTTCATGGTGGGGATCGGCTGCGGCAGCACGGTGTCGCGCGCGCTGGGGGCGCAGGACAATGCCACGGCCGACCGCATCGGCTCCAGCGCATTTCTTATGGCGCTTTGTTTCGGCGCGCTGCTGGCGCTGACCGGACTGCTTTTTCCGGTTCCGCTGATGCGTCTGCTCGGCTCCACCGACACCATACTGCCGTACTCGGTAAGTTACGCCGGCTATATTTTCTGGGGAGCGCCGGTGCTGTGCTGTTCGATTGTATTAAATAATATTCTGCGCGCCGAGGGGAAAGCCATTCTGGCCACGATCGGTCTGGGATTCGGCGGATTGCTGAACGTTGCGCTCGACCCGTTGTTCATCTTTAAATTCAACCTTGGAATCGCCGGAGCGGCGGCGGCGACGCTGTTGAGTCAATGCGTCAGCTTCGGAATATTGTTCGCATTTTTCCGAACCGGAAAAACCATCACCCGGCTGTCGCCGCGCTTTGTCTCGACTTCGGTCAGGGATTATCTCAGGATTCTCGGTTTGGGATCGTCGTCGTTCTGTCGGCAGGGGCTGGCCGGCATATCCACGGTGGCGCTGAACGTCGGAGCCGGCGGTTATGGCGACGCGGCAGTGGCGGCGATGTCGATTGTCGGCCGGATATTCTTCTTTGTGCTGGCGGCGCTGATCGGCTTCGGTCAGGGATTTCAGCCGGTGGCCGGATATAACTACGGGGCGGAAAAATTCGACCGGGTACGAGCGGCGTTCAAGTTCACGGTGCGCACCGGAACAATATTCCTGACCGCGACCGCGGTGATCGGGTTTATCTTTGCGCCGCAGGTGGTCGGCCTGTTCCGCGTCGGAGACCCGGCGGTGCTGGCCATCGGCGCGGCGGCGCTGCGGGCGCAGTGTCTGGCGCTGCCGCTTCAGCCGTTGATTGTACTGAGCAACATGCTGTTCCAATC
>JAEWSS010000316.1 GCA_023459755.1 Verrucomicrobiota bacterium
TGCCGCGGCGGTCGAGGAAGTTGAGGCCGGGGCCGGAGAGCACCTCAACGGTCAACCGTCCGAGTTTGGAGTTGACTTCGAGGTTTTTGAAATTTTCGGCGTAACGGTAGATTTCGCCGGCTTCGGCGGTGTCGATATGGCCGGTCACCTGTTTGCCGTCCATCAATGTGGCGGAATAGTCGCTGCCGGCCAGAACGTAGCCGGGAACGGCGAACGCGGTGTATTCGAGAAACGCCTTGACGTCCTTGACCAGTTTGCATTCGAGGGTCACGGTAACGGCGTCGCCGTCGGCTTTCGCGGAGTAGCGGGTCAATTCAAATTCGTTCGGCTCGGCCTGAAGCATCGAAACCGCGGCTTCGTCGCCGCTGATTTTTACTTTGTCTTTGCCGTTGTTGAAGTAGCAGTGGTTCCACGGCGGTTCGATGGCGATCAGCCGCGAAGCCGTGGAAAGTTCGCAGAACGGCGTATTGATCAACAGGCCGTCGACCGGTTTCATGTGAACGGTGGCGGCGGCAAACAGCGAAACCGGCGCCAGCAGCGCGGCCGCAGTGGACTTCAGAATACTGCCCATAAAATATTTCCTTGGTTTTATTTATGTTGACGCATGTAATATTGCACCGTTATGTTGAAAAATCAAGTTTGCGGCGTTTTTTCGTGGTGTCGGCGGTTTGCGCGGCGGTGTTTCCGATGCTATATTTTTCCAGAAACAGAGAAAAGGCAATTTTATGACATATGAATTCAATCCGATGGGTGACGGACCGGCGCGTTTGAGCCGGAAGACCCGCGAACTGGCGAAGTGTTATCTGCGGGGAGATTTCGCCGGACGATTGGTCTATGCGGGCAATTTGACCGATGGAATCGCCAACTGGCCGGAAATGGACAATCAGACCAGGCACGCCGGACTGAGTGAAAAACTGGCCGTCGTCGCTCCGCTGGAGATCGTTCCGGACGAACTTCTGGCCGGTGCCGCGCCGTATATGGATGCGCTGGAGCACCGGATTCCCGGCTGGCCGGACAAGGGGTCGATCAGCCACACCACCGTTGATTTCGGCGACGCGGTGGCCAAGGGGCTTTCCGGGCTGGAGGCCGAGCTTGCGGAACTCAACCGTGCCGAGTCCGACCCGGAGCGCGCCGGGTTCCGCCGGGCGCTTTTGACCGTGTCCGGAGCAATGCGGAGCTGGGTGTCGCGTTACATCGCGGCTTATGTTGAAATGTCCGGTGATGTGAAATATGACGCTTCGAGCCGCGCCGGTTTTGCGGCGATCGCCGGGACGCTGCGTGGTCTGTTGACCGCGCCGCCGACGGATTTTCGCGGTGCATTGCAGAGCTTCTGGCTGTTTTTCGAGTTTCAGCGGCTTTGCGGCAACTGGAGCGGCCTCGGACGGTTCGACCTCATTCTCGGAAAATATCTTGAACGTGATCTGGCGTCCGGGGCGATAACGCTTGATTTCGCCCGCGAACTGGTGGCGCATTTCTGGATCAAGGGTGCGGAGTGGTGCCACGGACTCGCGTCCGGCTCGCGGTTTGCTCCCGGCAGCGGCGACGCACAGGTGTATCAGAACATCATCCTCGGCGGCATCGATCCGGACACCGGACTTCCGGTGGAAAACGCCGTGACTTTTCTGGTGCTTGACGTGGTGGAGGAACTGCATATCAGCGATTATCCGGTGGCGGTGCGGGTCGGTCCGGCGACTTCGGAGCGTCTGCTGCGCCGGATCGCGGAGGTTCAGCTGTGCGGCGGCGGCATCGTGTCGATCTACAACGAACCGGTGGCGCTGGCCGGTCTGCGCAAAATGGGCATCCCGGAGCGGCAGGCGCTTTCGTTTACCAACGACGGCTGCTGGGAGGTGATCGTTCCCGGCCGCACCAACTTCGGGTATCGGCCGTTTGACGCGCTGGTTGCACTGCAGCGGGCGTTGTTTCCGCCGCGCGACGGCGTGGATTTTGAAGGATTTTACGCCGATTTCGTCTTGGAGTTGAAAAAACTTTGCGACGAGCTGCGCGATTCGATTGAGCAGGAGTTCTACTCGGAGCCGAACACCCATCCGGCGGCGGTGCTGTCGCTGCTGATGCCGTCGTGCCGCGAGTCCGGGCGGTCGTACTGCGACTTCGGCGCCGAGTACACGGTGCGTGCGCTTCACGCCGGCGGTCTGCCGGACGCGGCGAACTCACTGCTGGCGATAAAAAAGTATGTGTTCGATGAAAAACGCCTGACGTTGAATGCGTTGTCCGCAATCCTCAAGGACGATTGGCGCGATGCCGAGGCTATGCGGCGTGAAATCGTCCGCGATCTGGTCTGCTACGGCAACGACGACGACGCGGCCGACGCGATGATGCTTCGGGTGTTCAACGACTACACTTCCATCGTCGCCGCCCGCCCCGGGGTGCGCGATGTGCTGGTTCCCTGCGGAATCAGCACTTTCGGGCGTGAAATCGAATTTGCCCGCCGCCGTCTGGCCACCGCGTTCGGCCGTCATGCCGGCGAATATCTGGCGCCGAACCTGTCGCCGACGCCGGGAACCGAACGCCTGCCGTTGACCGCCGTGGTGCGCTCCTACTGCAAAATGGATTTTACCCGGACGCCGAACGGTTGTCCGCTCGATCTGCGGCTGGACGCCGGAATCCGCAATGTCCCGGACGCTCCGGCGGCGGTGGTTGCGCTGCTGCGCGGCTTTATCGAGCTCGGCGGTTTTTATCTTCAACTGGACGCGGTCGGCGCCGAAATGCTGCGCGAGGCCAAACGCGACCCCGACCGTTTTCCGAATCTGGTGGTGCGCATTTCCGGCTGGTCGGCGCGCTTCGCCACTCTGTCCGGCGAATGGCAGGACATGATAATAAACCGGGTTTCCGGAACGCTGCGGTCATGAGCGGCGTGGTGTTCGACATCGCCCGGTTTTCCCTGCACGACGGACCGGGAATCAGAACGGCGGTATTTTTGAAAGGCTGTCCGCTGCGTTGCGCGTGGTGTCAGAATCCCGAGTCGCAGGCGCTTGAGCCGGAACTTTTTGTTGAGCCGGAGAAGTGTGCCGGATGCGGCGCCTGTCGAACAGTCGGCTGTCCGGCGGGGCTTGACCTCGGTCTTTGTGCGAACTGCGGACGCTGTGCGGCGGTTTGTAATTCTGGCGCGCGCCGGATGATCGGCCGGCGGATGAATGCCGGTGACGTTCTGGCGGCGGTCCGGCGCGACGCGCCGTTCTACGGTGCTTCCGGCGGAATGACCTTGACCGGGGGCGAGCCGCTGTTTCAGTTCGATTTTGCCATGGAACTGCTGAAGCTGGCGGCGGCCGAGCGTATCGGCTCGGTGGTTGAGACCTGCGGGGAGCTGCCGGTTGAACATCTGCTGTCGGCGGCGGAGTATGCCGGAATTTTTTATTACGATCTCAAGACCGCCGACCCGGAACTGCATCGGAAACTCACCGGACGCGACAACCGCCGGATCATTGAAAATCTGGGGCGTCTGGCCGCCGCCGGTGCGCGGATACAGGTGCGCTGTCCGGTGATTCCTGAGTGCAACGATGCGCCGTCCGAGTTGGCGGCGGTCCGGCGAATCGCCGCCGGTTTCGGACTGGGCGAAGTGGAGTTTCTGCCGTTCAATCCGGCGGCCGCCGCCAAATACGCGGGTCTCGGCCGGAGCTATTCGCCGGAGGCCGGCGTCGCCGTCAGCCGGACCGCCGAACCTTCCGGCGCGGTGTTGACCGGTCCTTTGTCATCTCCGAAC
>JAEWSS010000317.1 GCA_023459755.1 Verrucomicrobiota bacterium
GTGATTGAAGAATTCGACCCCGGCGCCGCGCCCGATTTGTTCAGTCTGGCCGAACCGCATTCCGAATATCAGGCGGAATCCGGCGGAAACTTCAGCGAAAATGAACTGAAAATAATCGCCATGCTCCGGGAAAAAGGCGAAAGCAGTTTTGACGACCTCGCCATTGCCTCCGACTTTCAACCCGGTCAATTATCCGGGCTGCTGGCGGCGCTGGAAATGAAATTCGCAATTTTACAACTTCCCGGACGCCGCTACATGCTGCGTTAGTATTTTTTCTCTTTTATGCTATATTAACAGTCTCCGGTTTTTTTGTTGTTTAAAAGTACCGGCGCGCGCGTCTGGGACGGTCGGGTCGGGATTCGGTATATGGAGGCTTGAAACTATGTTGACCGCAAAAATGCTTACCGCGCTGACCGCGGCATGGAACATGCTGCTGGACTGGCCTTTGCCGACGCCGTCATTCAATTCGTCCGCCCGGGAAAATTCGGACGATGACAGCGAAATCACCCTGCTTGTCTTCCCCGTTGTCGGGCTGATCTGCGGTTTCATTCTGCTCTTTTTCGGAAAAATGTTCACGCTGTTTCTCGGCGACTGGGCTGGCGGCGTGCTGTTCGCCCTCGCCGCCGTCGCGGTTACCGAGCTGAGCAATCACGGACGCGGCTTCACCTCCACCTTGTCATTTGCCGCAAACTGGGCGGAAACCGGCGACGCGGCAAAAGCCCTCAACCGCCTCGACGACAGTTGGCGAACGCTTTCCGGAATAATTCCCACGCTGGCCGCGTTCGGCTATATCGCCGTCAAACTGGTATGCTTCACCCTGCTCTGCCGTTATCGCTGCCAATGGCTGATCGCGGTTTATGTGCTCGACTTTGCCGCGCAGGGTTTTCTGGCGACCGACAGTACGCGGGGTCTGCCGCTGGCGGCGGCGGAAAAATTCCGGACGCACGTCTGGTTTCCGGCGATCTTCATACTGCTGTTTTTCATCGGGCATCCGGCGGCTCCGCTGCTGGCGTTCGCCGCGGTGTTCGGCGGTTCATATCTGTTCGGAAAATACTGCCGGAACTTCTCCGGTGGTTTGAATACAGAAAAAATAACATTGTTCGGCGCATTTTGCGAGCTTGCGGTGCTGGTTGTCGGCACACTGGCCCTATTTTAACTTCAGAGGTTGATTATGGTTGAATTCAGTTCGGTTGAAGAGGTCATTTCCGCGATCGGACGCGGCGAAATGGTGGTGGTGGTCGATGACGAGAACCGCGAAAACGAGGGCGACGTGATCGCCGCCGGAGGCATGGTGACGCCGGAAATCATCACATTTATGGCCACGCACGCCCGCGGCCTGATCTGTGCGCCGATCAGCGAGGAGCGCGCCAACGCGCTGCATCTTTCCACTCCGGCGATATTGTCCGACCCGTTCAAGACGGCATTTACCGAAAGCGTCGATCTGCTTCAGGGGACCACCACCGGAATCAGTGCGTTTGACCGTGCCAAAACCGTGGCGGCGCTGGCCGATCCCACCATGCATCGCGGCGCGTTCGCCAGTCCGGGTCATGTTTTCCCGCTGATTGCGCGCAAGGGCGGGGTTTTGCGCCGGGCCGGACACACCGAAGCGGCGGTCGATCTTGCCCGGCTTGCCGGTCTGACCCCGTCCGGCGTGATCTGCGAGATCATGAACGACGACGGAACCATGGCCCGACTTCCCCAGCTCCGGATTTTTTGCGAAAAATACAATTTGCGGCTCTGCACGGTGGCCGATCTGATCGCCTACCGCGGCAGAACTGAAAAACTGATCGAACGCACCGATCCCGCCCGGCTGCCTACCGTGTTCGGTGAATTCAAAATTGAGGCGTTCCGCTCCAAAATCGACGGGGCCGAACATGTGGCGCTGGTCTACGGCGACATCGGTGACGGCGAAAATGTGCTGGTTCGGGTTCATTCCGAATGTCTGACCGGCGACGTGTTCGGTTCGCTGCGCTGCGACTGCGGCGAACAGCTCCACACCGCCATGCAGATGGTGGCAAAGGAGGGGCGCGGCGTGATCGTCTATCTGCGGCAGGAGGGGCGCGGCATCGGAATTTTCAACAAAGTTCACGCCTATCAGCTTCAGGACAAGGGCGCCGACACGGTGGAGGCCAATGTTGAACTCGGCTTCCCGCCCGACATGCGCGAATACGGCATCGGAGTACAAATACTGCTCGAACTCGGCGTAAATTCGGTTCGGCTTATCACCAACAATCCGAAAAAGCTGGTGGGGCTGTCCGGCTTCAAGCTCAAGGTTCTCGGCCGCGAACCGCTGGTGGTTCAGCCGGGATCGGAAAATTCGCGCTATCTGAAAACAAAAAAAGAAAAAATGGGTCATATACTTTAGGAGTCTCAAAAAATGGAAAAAGAGTACAAAAAGCTGGAAGGCGAGCTTTCGGCCGCCGGACTTAAACTGGCGCTGGTATGCAGCCGGTTCAACGACTTTTTTGTGAGTAAACTGCTCGGCGGCGCGGTGGACGCCTTTGTCCGTCACGGCGGCAGGGTCGAAGACATCACCGTGGCGTGGGTGCCGGGCGCCTACGAGCTGCCGTTCATGGTAAAACAGCTGGTCGCCACCGGAAAATTCGATGCGGCGGCGGCGCTCGGCGTGGTTATACAGGGTGCGACTCCGCACGCGGGGTATATCAACAATGAGGTGTCCAAGGCGCTGGCGCAGCTGGCGCTTGAGTTCAACGTGCCGGTGGGATACGGTCTGGTGACGGCGGAAAACATCGAGCAGGCGGTTGAACGCAGCGGCTCGAAGTCCGGCAACAAGGGGGCCGACGCTACAATGGCGGCGATTGAAATGGCAAATCTGATGAAGAAGCTGAAATAATGAGCGAATATTACGGATTTGAAGAATTGGATGAAACCGTTGGAATGCCGTCGCACACCAAGCGCGCCGGTCGGGAACTGGCGATGCTTTATCTGTTCGGCCGCGAGCTGAACGGCGATGTGAAGGCGCACGGCCGCGAAGAATTTTTTGCCGACGCCTCGGCAATCCTGCACTGGCCGGTGGACGATCGCGTGTTCAGAAAAGGCTGCGTCTACGCCGGATCTTTGCTCGACATCATCGCGCTGAATCAGGAGGAAATCGACGAACGCATCCGCAAACACTCCAGCAACTGGGAATGGGACCGGATCAGTCTGGTCGACCGCAACATCATGCGGGTGGCGGTAAGTGAAATGCTGCATGTGCCGTCGGTTCCGCCGGTGGTCAGCATCAACGAGGCGGTGGAGATTGCGCTGGACTACTCCGACGAAAACTCCGGCAACTTCATCAACGGTGTTCTGAATGCGATAAAGGACGAGCTGTCGCGTCCGGCGCGGGAGGCCGTCGATCACTTATGAGTTCGATTTTTTCGATATTTAAACGCGGGCTGGAAAAGACCGCCACCCGGGTGTCGCGCTCGGTGGCCGGGCTGTTCACCGGCGTGACCGCGTGGACGGAGGAAAACTTTGAAGACCTGGAGTCGAGCCTGATTCTGGCCGACTTCGGAGTCAACGCCTCCACCGCGATCGTCAAAGAGGTGCGCGACCAGTATTCACGCGGGAAAATCGCCACCTCGGCCGACATTTTTGAAGTGGCCGGCGGCATGGTCGAAACCATGTTGAAAAAGAATATGCGGCCGGTCAACTTTCAGAGCGGAGGAATGCCGACGGTGATTCTTTTTGTCGGCGTCAACGGCTCCGGCAAAACCACCACGATCGGTAAACTGTCCGCCCGGTTCGCCGGAGAAAAACGCAAAGTGATGCTGGCGGCCGGCGACACGTTCCGCGCCGCGGCGGTCGAGCAGCTGGAGCTTTGGGGCAAACGGACCGGAGCCGCGGTGATCTCCGCAAAACATGGCGCGGACCCCGCCGCCGTAGCGTTCGACGCCGCAACCGCGGCGCGCAGCCGCGGCATCGACGTGCTGATGATCGACACCGCCGGACGGCAGCAGACCAAAAAAAGTCTGATGGACGAACTTGCCAAGATTTGCCGCGCGATCGAGAAGGCCTGTCCCGGCGCGCCGCACGAAGTATGGCTCACCATCGACGCCTCCTGCGGCGGCAACGCGCTCAGCCAGGCCAAAGAGTTCAGCGAAGCGGCCAGAGTAACCGGCATCGTCCTGACCAAGCTCGACGGCTCCGGCAAAGGCGGCATGGCCGTGGCGCTTAACAACGAATACAATCTGCCCGTTTTCTTCGCGGGAATGGGCGAACAGCCGGACGACCTTCAGGAATTCGATCCCGCACTTTATGCCGACGCGCTGTTTTCAATCGGGGAGAAAAACTGATAAAATGGGACTTCCGGACGAAAAATACATGGCAATGGCAATTCAGGAAGCCATGAAGTCGTGGGGACTGACCACGCCGAACCCGATGGTGGGCGCGGTGGCGGTAAAAAACGGCAAGGTGATCGGACGGGCGTTCCATCATCGAGCCGGAGGTCCGCACGCCGAACGGGAACTCCTGCGCCGCATCGGTGAAGAGGCCGCCGGATGCACCGTCTACGTCAATCTGGAACCGTGCAGCACCACCGGACGCACGCCGCCCTGTACTGAAGCGCTGATCGCGGCAAAGGTGGCGGAAGTGGTGATTGGAACCGTCGATCCCAACCCGCTGCATGCCGGGAAAGGCATCCGCCAACTGGAGGCCGCCGGAATAAATGTGCGCTGCGGGGTGCTGGAAAACGAATGCATGACGCTAAACCGCGCATTTTTTAAATGGATTGTCGAAAAGAAGCCGTACGTCCTGCTCAAGATGGCGATGACTCTCGACGGCAAGATCGCCGATTCCAACGGCAACAGCAAATGGATCACCGGCGCCGTGGCGCGGCGGCGGGTTCAGGAGCTGCGCTGCTGGGCGGATGCGATCATGGTCACCGGCAAAACCCTGCGCGCCGACCATCCGCAGCTCACCGTGCGCGACCCGGACGACTGGCCGAAAAAACTGAAAAAATTCATTGCCGCCGAAAAGATGAGTCTGGAGGAAATCAAAAGCTACTTTCCCGACGATCCGTCGGTTGAAAAAGTATGCTTCGCCGACGCCGCCGCATTCGACAATTTCCTGTCCCGGATCGGCGGGGAGGATGTCACCTCGCTGCTGATTGAAGGCGGCGGCGAGCTGGCCGGAGCGGTTCTGGAGTGGAACATGGCGGACGCGGTGGAATTTCACATTGCGCCGAAATTCCTGTGCGGCCGGAACTCGATTCCGGTGACCGGGGGCGAAAACCGTCCGCTGTCGGATGTCACCGAACTGGTCAACATGCGCAGCGAAAACCGCGGCGGCGACCTGATAGTAACCGCCGATGTGGTGAAAAAATAAAATGTTTACCGGACTTATACAGCAAACCGGAATATTGACCGGATGCGGCGGCGGTCGGCTCACGCTGAAGACCGCACCGCCTTTCGCCGACCCCGAAGCCGGCGAAAGCGTGGCGGTCAACGGAGCCTGTCTTACGCTGGAAAAATGGACGGCCGACGGAAAAATGACCTTTCATGTGCTGGATGAAACCGTCAAACGCACCAATTTGGGTAAACTTGCAGTCGGCAGCGTTCTTAATCTGGAGCGGGCGATGCGCAGCGGCGAACGCTTCGGCGGCCACATTGTCTCCGGACATGTTGACGCCACCGGCAGACTGCTCGA
>JAEWSS010000318.1 GCA_023459755.1 Verrucomicrobiota bacterium
GCGTTGATGCCGCACCTGTGCCGGACAATCGGGAAATTCATGCGCAAAAACTGATTCGGTCTACTATTCCGGCGGAAGCCGCGGTGTCGAAAAATCCATGCGCAACCGTTAAGCCGGCAAAACAAAAAAAAGCGCGGACTGCATTGGCAATCCGCGCTTTTGATATTTCAGCGGTAACTTATTCGGCGGAGAACTCGTCCTTGCCGGCGCCGCATTCCGGGCAGACCCAGTCGGCCGGAAGATCTTCAAACGCGGTTCCAGCGGCGATTCCGCTGTCGGGATCTCCTTTGGCGGGATCATAGACGTAGCCGCAGACATTGCAGACGTATTTCTTCATAATGCACACTCCTGTTTTCTTTTTATTTTCATTTTTTCATTTCCGCGATCAGTGTTGCCGCAAGTCTTTCTCCGAATTGGAAACAGGCGGCCAACTCTTCGCGGTCGGGAACGTACTTGATGTTCAGCGGTTCGCACGGCTGCTGCACCTTGCATGCCGTCAGCGTTTCCGCGATCTGCTTGGCGGCTTCTCCGCTCCATCCGAAGGAGCCGAACGCGCCGCCGATCAGATTCTGCGGCCGCAGTCCTTTGAAGTAGCAGAGGAAGTCGGCCACGGTCGGGAACAGGTTGTTGTTTAAGGTCGGACTGCCGACCGCCACGATTCCGGCGTCAAGCACTTTGGTCATGGCGTTGCTGCGATCGGAGGTTCCGAGGCAGATCAGATCGCAGTCCACCCCGGAAGCGGCGATGCCGTCGGCGACCGACTTTGCCATCGCCGCGGTTGACCCCCACATGGTGTCGTATATCACCACTGCGCGTTTGGCCGGTTTCTGTTCGGCCATTTTGCGGTAGAGTTTCAGGATGAAGTCGATGCCTTCGGCGTTGCGCCAGATCGGGCCGTGGTCCGGCGCGATCATTTTTATGTCGAAGTTGAAGCTCGGCAGCGTGTCGAGCAGCGACAGCACTTCTGGCGCCTGAAGCATTAGAATGTTGGCAAAATATTTTTTTGCCTCCACCGTCAGCGTGTTTACATCGTAATCATTGTGAAAGCGGCGGCTTCCGGCAAGGTGCATCCCGAAAGCGTCCTGTGAAAACAGGATTTTCTCGCCGTCGAGAAAACTCACCATGCTGTCCGGCCAGTGGAGCATCTTGGTTTCCGCGAAAATCAGATTGTTTTCGCCCAGACTGATTTTTTCTCCGGTGTTGACCACGGTGATCGGCAGGTCGTCTCCGAAGTGCAGTTTCAGCGCTTTTTCGCCCATTGGCGAGGCGAAAAGTTTTTCCGGTTTAATCGCTTCCAGTGTTTTTGTGAGCGCTCCGGAGTGATCCATTTCCGCGTGATTGGATACGATATAGTCGATTTTCTCCGGATCGATCACAGAAGATATCCGCTCCATCATCTCGGAAAAAAACGGAGCTTTCACCGTGTCGATCAGGGTTATTTTTTTGTCCAGCACCAAAAAAGCGTTGTAGGTGGAGCCGAAGTTTGTGGCGTATCCGTGGAAATTACGGATGTTCCAGTCGATCGCGCCGACCCAGTAGACTTTTTCGGTGACTTTTACCGCTTTGAGAAAATCGCTCATATCCCATTCCTGTTGCTGTGATTGTTACGCGCCGCGGCCGCTCGCCGTCAGCATCGATCCCGTCGGGTTTGGCGCCGCTTCCGGGCGTGCCGCCAGTTCGGAATCGATAAACAGTATGGCGTTGTGTGAATCGCCGGCCAGCTTGAGCTTGTCGACCACGGCCTTGGTATTTTTTTCCTCCTCCAGCTGTTCCGTGAAGAAATACTGGAGAAAGTTCATGAACATAAAGTCCTTCTCATCGGCGGCGAGCGCCGCGAGACGGTTGATGGAGCCGGTGACGAATTTTTCGTGTTCGTTCGCGGCGGTGAACGCATCGGCCATGCATTTTATTTTAGGAGCGTCGATTTTTACGGCCGGGAACGAAATTTTTTCGTCGCGGTCTATCGCGTAGCGCATAAAAAGCATGGCATGGTTCAGCTCTTCCTGCGTCTGAACCCGCATCCAGTGTGCTGCTCCGGGCATGGCCAGATTGTCCAATGCCGCGGAGATCGCCAGATACAGATAAGCCGACCCGAGTTCAATATTAACTTGTTCGGTTAATGCGTCAACGATTTTTTTATTCATCGAAGCCTCCGGCGGTTATTTCTTCCAGAGGCCGTGGACATTGCAGTATTCGCGCACTTCCAGAGCGTCGCTGTACGGCACATGAAATTCGGCTTCCGGTTTTTCGCCGGGCTTCAGGAATTTTCGGTTGCTCCAGGCGCCGTTGACCACTTCGATCATGACGATGTAATGTTCATCGGTCATCGGGTGCGGAGTTGATCCGACAACCACTTTGATGCCGCCCTCCGGCAGTATGGTCACTACCGGAACGTGCTTTTCGGTGGTGAAATCGGCGGACTTCTCCTCCAGTGCCTTCATCGGCTGCCCGCAGCAGACAATTTCCGATTCGCCGGCGATTCTGGACACTACGGCTCCGCACAACATGCACTTTAAAACCTGTTTTTTCCCATACGCGCTCATGACACACCTCCTCTTAAGATGTTTTATTTACGCAGGGCTTTGCAATTGGCGCAAAGCCCCTGAAATTCGATGGCCACATTATCGCACCCCAGTTTTTCGATGGTGCGTGCCAGACATTCGTCAAGCTCGTCGAGTTCCTTGTTCCAGAGGTCGGACACCGCGCCGCACTGACGGCACCGCAAATGATGGTGCGGTTCGATGTTTCCGTCAAACCGCTTCTGTTTCCCGGCGGTTTCCAGTTTGCGGATGATGCCGATCTCGGACAGCTGTTCGAGGTTGCGATAGACGGTTCCCAAGCTGATCTGGGGGATGCGCTGCCGGACGATTTCATAGAGTTCGTCGGCGGTTGGGTGGCTGGTCAGCTTGCAGAGCTCCTCGCGGATGGCCTGCCGCTGCATGGTTTTGTTTATTCTCATTGCTCTGCTCCTGAATTTTTTTGATAATACTTACTGGAATATAGCGTCTCAATATGAAAAAGCAAATGGAAATATGATAAAACAGCGCAAAAAGTTTGCGGCGGCCAAATGCCGCGTGGAGCGGTTTGACCGTTGTCGGCAGCGGTGCTGAAGACCGGTCAGAGCATGGCGGCGTCCAGCGCAAAGGAGCGGAACGCAAGTTCCTCGTTTACCATGTAGTTGAGGTTTTCCGCGAGTGCGGCGGCGAGGTCGGAAAACGCGGCGGCGCGATCGGCGTCGGCGCGGGACGGCATGGCTGGCAGTGCGGCGAGAATCTCCGGGTTCGGCAGGTCGTCGACGGCGGTTCCGGCGGCGGCCAGGGCAAGCTGCGAGGCGAAGGTGTAGATGCCTTCAAGAAATGCTTTGCGGTGCTTGAGATAAAGACCGGCGGCGGCGGCCTCGAATTTCTTTTCGAGATTTTTTTGGTCGGCGGCCGAGAGTTCGAGTGCTTTGGCCTTGTCCATGCGCGGTTTCCATAGTTTTTCGGTTGCTTCCCGTGCATCGTCCTGGATGGCGTTGGCGGCGGCGATGAGCCGCCTGGCGCAGTCGGCGCCGAGGGCGAGGCCGCGCGGCGAACCGCACCAGAGGTCGGCGAGAACGGCGAAAAGACGGTCGGCGCCCGGGAAGTCGAATTCGATCCGGTTGGCGAGCAGG
>JAEWSS010000319.1 GCA_023459755.1 Verrucomicrobiota bacterium
TCCGGGGTTGCCGGCAACGTTTCTCTGAACAACCGCACCCTGCACGCCGAAGGTGAAGCGTTCGGCGAAAACGTGCTCAATGAGCTTCAGGTGAAGTTCATCAATGTGGACATCACCGACAAAACCAGCGGACTGAATACCCGGGTTGAAGTGACCGGAAACCTCGACTTCTATCCGTGGTTGATGACCAGTACCGCCGATTTTGTCCCGATCGACCATGAGTTGTTCAATTATCTGCACAATTATCTCGACCTGCCGTTGACCGACGCCCGGCTTGATTCCCACAACCGTTTCACCCTGAACTATACCGACGCCGTGCTGGACGGCGACCTTGCACTCAATCATGACAACGATCAGCTTGGCGTAAAATACAATGCAGACTGGGAAATCGAAACCGACCGGGTTACCGTGCCGGCGCTCTCCGCGCAATTGACCCGCCCCGGTTCCGAATCGCCCGCCGATGTCGCCGATTTTTCATTGCTCGCTCCACTGGCATTTAATCTGGACGGACGCGACGACATTTTTGAGAGCGGCGCCAGCCCGGTCATCCGCCTGCGGCTTAATAAACTGGACTTAAAAAAACTCGGCGCGATCAATCGCTTTTCCACCATTGCCCTTCGTGACGGCGTGCTGTCGGCCGATCTGTCCGGCATCCCGGATGCAACGTTCAGCTCATTAAAATTCAACGGCTGGGGCATTGCGGAAAATCTGCGTGTCGAATCCGAAACCGGACTTTGGCCGTCGCTTAACGCAAATTTCTCGGTTGACGGCATCCTTCAGCACGGTTTTGAATTGACGCTTAACCGCCTGGACGCCGTGGCGTCAACCGCCGCCGACCGCCTCTTTGAACTGAAAATCACCAACGGCCGCATAAATTTACTCACCGGCAAAACGGTTATGGACGCCGGCATCGGCGGTCTTCGCGAACCGCTGCTGACCCTGCCGCCACTGCGTGAACTCATGAACTCAAAACCGCAAATCAAGACGCTGCTGTCCGCGCTCAGCCCGATCGAAATGACCGCCGCCACCCGTATCGACTACTCGCCGGAAAACGATACACTCAGTCTCGGCAATACCGAAGCCGTCCTGTACAGTGCGAACCGCCGACTGGCAACCGCTGAACTTTCCCCAACCGTCATCGACATGGAAAACACTCCGCGCTTTACGCCGCTTGAGGCCGCGTTGAAAATCGACGGCATGCCCCTGACCGCGCTCAACCGCTTCGACCTTCCGGGCAATCCGGTATTCAATTCCGGCGAAATCTCGACCGAACTCCACGCCGACCTTTCGTCCGGCCTTTCGCCAATAACGTTCACCGCCGCCGCCACCGCCACCGGCATTAATGTTGATCTGAACGACAGAAAACTTGACACCGCCGAACTCTCGGCAACCCTCGCAGGAGTCATAAACGACGGCCAAACCGACATTTCCAACTGCGATCTGCAACTTTCCATCTCCGGCACTCCGGTGCTCAACGCCTCGCTGCTCGCTTCAATCGCCGCCGGTGGTTCCGCCTTTGCCATGGACGGCGAAATCAGCAACTTCAACGGTCTTCTGCTCGAGCGCCTCAATATCGCCAAGTTCCGCATGCCGCTCTCCGCCGCGGGGACATTCCACCTCAACTGCCGCTCAATTAACGATTTTCGATACACTGGCAGCTTTCGCGCCGCGACCAGTCTGCCGGGCAAGGAAAAACAACACGACATTGCCATATCGGGATCGCTTGACTTCTCCGGCAGTCCGGACGGCGGCATGGCCGTCAACGCCGCCGGACTTGAGGTTTCAGGTGACGAAGGCGAACTCGGCCAGCTGATGGTGACCGGATCAATCCTTCCGCCAACCGCAAAAGACCAGGTCGCAAAACTGTTTATCAAGTCCGACCGATTCGACGCGCAAAGCATCCTCGACCTGCTTGACGACACCAATGCCGGCCACACCCATGAACCGGAATTTTACTTCGGGCCCGTCCCGATTATCGCCGATGTTGAGCTCGGCAACGTCACCTGGCAGGGCAATATCCGGGCGCAAACCACCGGGCGCATGATCCTGCACGACAACTCACTCGACTTTGAACGATTTTTTATCCGGCTCAACGGCGCCGAAATCCGCGCCGCCGGCACAATCACCGGCGGCGGCGCCAACCAGACGTCATACAACTTTCACGCTGAAACCGACGACGCCGAATTATCCACCGTATTCGCTCCGTTCATGCCTGACGACGCCAACCGCTTTTACGCCGCCGTCAGCAACGCACGACTGGACATCTCCGGCCGGTCCCTGACAGCCAAAGGTTTCTGGGACACCCAAACCGGAACCTTGAAAATGAATCTTGCCAAAGTCCGCCTGACCCACAATCTCGGCGGCACCCGTCTCGGCCGGGTGCTTCTACTGCCGTTCAGCATCATCGTCAACCTTCAGGAATTTCTTCCGCTGACGCTTGACCGCATCACCCATCTTGGCGAAATAACCGGCATATTTTCAAGATTCTACGACAACACCGGAGCCGTGGAATTCAATGACGGACAAGTTGTTCTGCGCAGCGCCGACGGCCGCATAAACATTGACCGCTTCCGGTTGACCGGATCGCCGGTGCGTCAATTCACTTTTTCCGGCAGTTTCGGCTTGGGCAGCAAACGGGAACTCCAGCTGGAGTCGCTGGTTGAGGTCATGAGCATGCTGATTCCGGTGCGGATCGGCGGAACAATCGACGATCCGCAGGCGGATTATTCCGGCCTCGCCGCCGAGATGTTCCGCCTCAACGCCGGAAGTTTCCTTGACACCCTCAATCCGCTGGATTAAGATCGAGCATCATCGCCCGGACAAACGCCGGGAAGTCGCAAAACTCCGCATCGTACCCCTCGCCGCGCAGACTGCCGAAGCCCCACGCCGCATAGCCGCGCCGGACGCCGGACTGCCGCGCCGCCGCCATGTCGGTATGATTGTCGCCCAGCATCCAGCTGGTCTGCCGATTCAGATTAAATTTTGCCAGAAGATGAAATATCGCGTCCGGCGCCGGCTTGATCGGGAACTCCATACCGGCGCCGATAATTTCGTCAAAATAACCCGCAATCCCCAGCACGTCCAAAATATGCAGCGCATCCGGCGTCGGCTTGTTGGTGAACACCGCCAGGCTGAATCCGGCGGACTTCAGTCGAACCAGCCCCTCGGAAACACCTGGATAGAGCACGGTCTGCTCAACCTCGTGCTCGGCATAGAATCGGCGCAACAGCTCCAATGCGCCGGCCTGTTCAGTTTCCGGCAGTTCACGAAAACTGCGCAGCGCCAGATTTTTGATCCCGTCGCCGACAAAGCCGACCACGGTCTCCTCGGCATACTCGGAAAGTCCGTAATGACACCGAGTCAAATTCACCGCGGTTGCGAGGTCGGCTCTGGAATCGATCAATGTACCGTCAACGTCGAAAAAAAGACCGGACTTCATCATTGTTTTTTCAGATCCCGCCATTCTTTCCGGGTAATGTTGATATCCGGACGCAAACTTGATCCGGTGTCCTGCACCGTCTCCTGCTCGGTTTCCCGAAACACCGAATAGCGGGCAAAAAGTTCATCCGGGTCATCGGAGTTCAGTTTGCCGGTGAAGACCACCCTGAACGTCTTTTTCTCAAACGCAAGGTACCAAGTAATAATAACCCGGCCGTAGCAGTCGCCGCGATAAGATATTTTGAACTGCGGCGGATTGTTTTTCACATAATCGAACTGTTTCCCGCGCAACTCCTTCTTATCGGCCTCGATAATCGTGCGCGCCCGTTCAACCAGCGCCGTCTTCTCCGCCGGAGTCAATTCTTCGTAGCCGTCCTCATTCAAAGTGCGTCCGATTCCGGCGCATCCGGACACCAGCATCGCCGCCGCCAATAAAATAAAGAATTTTTTCGCCATTTTCACCTCTCGCGTTTTTAACCATCTAAAGAC
>JAEWSS010000320.1 GCA_023459755.1 Verrucomicrobiota bacterium
TTCCCGAAGAGACATTTTATTCTTCATGGTCGTTCTCCAATATAACCGATTGCGAATTAGATTTCCGGCGGCATTTGCGGCCGGGATTATTTGGGAATCGAATCGGATAAGACTTTTCTCAACTCACTCATGCTGACCGGCTTCCGCATCATGCCGTCAAATATGCTTATATCGAATGACGCATTCGCCTCGGTATCCGCGGTAAGAACAATGATTTTCATTTTACGATCCGGATACAGTTTTCTGATTTTGCGCGTCAGTTCGTCACCGTTCATAACCGGCATCCACAAGTCGCAGAGAATCAGCGGAAAGTCTTTTTGCGCCAGACACTTCAACGCCGCGTCGGGTGAATTCGCCGTTTCCGAGTTGACGCCGAGTTTCTGCAGCATGGCCTGCGTTACCTTCAAATTCATTTTGACATCGTCAATTATCAGAACCGAGCCGGAAAAACTGTCGGCGGCGGCTTTTTCCGGCGCTTTACCGGTGCGCGGTATATGCCGCGTGACGGAATAAGCTACTTTATGTATTGTCACAGTGAAAGTTGAGCCTTTGCCCGGTTCGCTGGCAAGTTGAATGTCGCCGTGCAGACGCTCCAGCATTTTCCGGACAATCGCCAACCCGAGGCCGGTTCCATTCTTTTCCGCCTGCGTTCCGCGGATGGTATTGGATTGGATAAACGGTTGGAAAAGGCGTTTCTGTTCTTCTTCGGCTATTCCGCATCCGGTATCGGACAAGGCAAAACGAAGTGTTCCGCAAACATCGCCGTCCGGCGTAAAAGACGCGGTAAAATCAATATGTCCATGCTCGGTGAACTTAACCGCATTCCCCAGCAGATTGAAAAGAATCTGCCGCATTCTAAGTTTGTCAAGCAGCAGGAGCGGCATGGCGGCAACCGAAATGTTGTTTTGGAGCCCTTTATCGCAGAGTCTTTGTTGAAAAATTGTTGCGACTTCGGATACCAGCGCGGCAAAATCGGTTTCCGTGGGGGTAAAGACCATCTGACCGGCTTCCAGCTTGGAAAGATCAAGAACATCGTTGATCAGTGCAAGCAGTGCATTTCCGGCCACGGAAATGTCGTTCAGGTAGCTTTTCTGGGTTTCCGGCGGAAGCGATCCGTCCTTCAAGATTTCCGAAAATCCGATTACCGCATTCAGCGGAGTGCGGATTTCATGGCTCATGGACGCAAGGAAATAACTTTTTGCTTTTTCCGACGCTTTCGCCGCTTTAAGCGCCTGCAGCAGCTCCGACTGCATATGTTCATGTTGAATCATTATTTCCACAAAGCGGGCGGTGGACTGTACGAAATCCAGTTCATCCGCGGTCAGAATGCGTTTCCGCTCGTCAAATTCGATCCCGACATATCCCCATAGTTTCCCCTGAATAAGAATCCTATGGCAATACAGCGACTGCGCGTTCAGGTCTTTAATGATTTTGGCGTATCGCTCTCCGAATTTTTCCAGCACCGCGGCGTCCTGAAGATCGGGAAAATTCATAAAACATTCGTCCCTGAAATATTGCTTCCAGTTGATTGAGGTGGAAAACGGGATTGCTTTTTGATCAACCAGCACCGGTCGGTGATTCGGCGCGCAGAATTCCTTATGAAATTTACCCGTTTGCTCTTGAAAATCAAAACTGAAGAAGTAGATCCGGTCTGCCCCGATGTATTCCCGCACCTGTGAAATTGATCGGGTGATTCCCTCCTCCAGGTTCGGATGGAGCACCAGCGTTTCCAGACATTGTCTGATGATTTCCCGACTCTTGTTGATGCGTGCATTTCGGGTGTTGTCGATGGAAATTCCCAGAAGCAGTTTTTCCCCAGACGGCCCGACGCATGGCGTTTTTACGGTTTGGAACTGCACTTCCCGGCCGGAGGCGTTAAATATCGTTTCAGTGTAACTGTGACTTTGGCCGCTTGTCATAATTTCCGCGTCGCGCTGTTCAAGCCAGTTCCATTCATCGGCAACCGAGAACAGGTCGCGGTCGGTCTTTCCGATTATCTCGGCAAGCGGTTTCCCGATAAAATCCACTAAATGACGGTTGGCCATAATATAGCGGAATTCGTGATCGGCGTCTTTGGCGAACACATTGGCGGGAAGTGAATTGATGACGGTGTTCAACAATGCGTCACGATTGCTGATTTCGGTGCTTTTTTCTTTGATAAGCCGCAGATTGCGGGAGCGTTCGCAAACGAGGGCGTAAAGTTTCACCGCATTTTTAAGCATCTGGAGCATGCTGTCGGAAAACGTGTTGTATTGGTCAACAAAATCGACGCCGAGAAAGCCGACAAGCTGTTCCCCGACGCGCAGGTCGATCAGGAAAATGGATTTTATATGCTGGCGCCGCAGAAAATCGGCGACGTCGTCATACTCTTCCGGCGGTTGATCCATGTCATTTATTATTACAGGCTTTCCCCGCAAAAGGAATTTATGCCAGTTGCAGGAATTGACCGGAATATGTTGCAGATTGTCGATCTCCGCAATTTCGGAACGAACGACCCATTCGAAGGTGTTGTCGCAGTATTCGCCATTGTCGGTGAATTGAAAGATATAACAACGGTCCGCATGAAGCGCCTGACCGATCATGGCGAGAAGTTTGTTTACCGCGGTGGAGAAGTCCATTTCAACGGAAATCATTTCCAGCGCGCGGTTCATCACCTGATAATTTGCAATAGTGCGGTTCAAATTTTGAATTTGTTCCGAATCCGACATGTGAGTTTGCTTGGTCATATTTACCTGTTTGGGGAATTGTTCATGACAAATCTTTCTTTTGGTCCGGCGGCGCCGTCAGTGTGCGGGCTGAGAACGTTGAAAAAATCGGCAGAAGGCGGGTCGGTTTATTGGCCTGTCCGCAAAAATACTCTTTCTCTTTTATGGCGGACGGCATATTTACTCCAGAATGAGGTTCAGTTCGTGATCGTTGTTTTTCAAAATGGCGAACGACGTTTCACGGCAGCGTTTTTTGAGGATCATCCGCGCCATCGAGCCGGTTTCGTCATCGTCTTCCAGCGGATTGCCGCCGCTGCCGCTCCAGACGGCGCGGAGTTCAACCTGGCGGCTTTCCTCGGAAATGCCAATCTCCATCCGCACATGGTTCGCACGCGGGAAAAGCAGATTCATCAGCAGTTCCTCCAGCGTCAGCTGAAGATATTTTCGGGCTTTCTGCTCAAGATTTTGTTTTTCGGCGAACGCTTCGACTTCCGAGCGGTAATGGTAAAGGTCGAACATGTTTCCATCCAAATCAGATACCATCAGGCGGATGCGCTGAATGAACGCGCGGGTTTTGTCCCGTTTCGGCGAGTCGAATATTTCCGACGGCGTTCCCGACTCGTAAATCACGCCTTCGTCCATATAGAACACGCGGCTCGACAC
>JAEWSS010000321.1 GCA_023459755.1 Verrucomicrobiota bacterium
CGCCACCGGCGTTCAGCTCTATGCCGTCTACGGCGACCACAACTTCCTTGAGATGAACGACGAAGAAATGCTCAAGATCAAACATCACTGCGACGAACTCGGGCTCAAGGTCAGCGCGGTGTGCGCCGATCTCGGCGGCCACGGCTTCGCCTCGGAAAAAGACAATCCGGAACGCATCGAAAAAACCAAGACCATCGTCGACAAGGCGGTTCTGCTCGGCGCGCCGGTGCTCACCACCCATATCGGCGTGGTCCCGGCCGACTCCGAAAGCCGCAACTATAAAGTAATGGCCGAAGCGCTCCGCGAATGCGGCAAATACGCCGAGAGCAAAGGCGTGACCCTCGCCATCGAAACCGGGCCGGAACCGGCCGCCAGACTCAAGAAATTTCTTGATTACATCGACTGCAAAGGCGTCGGCGTCAACCTCGACCCGGCCAACCTCGCCATGGTCTGCCGCGACGATCCGGCCCAAGCCGCGCTCACGCTGGCCAAATACATCGTCCACACCCACGCGAAAGACGGCCACAGCTTCCGTCCCTGCGACCCCACCGAAGTCTACGCGGCGTTCGCCGACGGCGGTTTCGAAAAGATGGTTCAGGAGACCGGACCGATCTTCCGCGAAATGCCGCTCGGCCAGGGCGACGTCAACTGGGACGAGTATATGGCCGCCCTTAAGAAAATCGGCTACAACGGCTTCCTGACCATCGAGCGCGAAGTCGGCGACAATCCGAAAGCGGACATCGCCATGGCCATCGACTTCCTCAAGGCCAGAATCTGACGGCAGCAAATCACGGGCGCCCTTTTCCGAGCGCCCTTTTTCAACATTTTTCAGCGTAAACAACAGCTACGGAGCGGCGGACAATGGGCAACGCAAAGGTGGAACGGGTCGGGTCGGTGGACATTCTGCGCGGACTGGTGATGTTTGCAATGATCTTCGTCAACTGCGGCTTTTACCGCCAGCCGCCGTGGTGTGCGCACTATCCGTCCGGCGGCGACGGGATCACGTTTGTCGATGTGATCTTTCCGGCGTTTCTCTTTCTGGCCGGCGTCTCGATCCCGCTGGCGTTCGAACGTTATGCCGCCACCTTCGCCGGCAAAACGCTGAACCTCTATCACGTTGTTTACCGGGCGGCCACGCTGATGGTGATGGGCGTACTCTATGTCAACACCGGATTCAACGTCAACCGGATGGGGCTGACCTCAAGTTGGTGGCAGTTTCTGGTGCTGGCGCTCATTGTGCTGGTCTGGCATCAGTACAAGGGGGAGAATAAAAGCGGCCGGATCGCCTCGAACGCCGCGCGGATTATCGGCGTCGCCGCATTGATCGGCTACTATTTTTATTACGCCTCGCCGTCCGGTCTGCCGGCGATCATGGGGACCGAACTGCGGCCGTCGTGGTGGGGCATACTCGGACTGATCGGCCGCGCCTATCTGATCGCGTCGCTGGTCTATCTGGCAATCGGCCGAAAAACCGAGCTGCTGATGTTCGCGGTGCTGCTGGCAACGCTGATCCATGTCGTGTCATTCGGCGGCGGACTCAGGGAGTGGTGGTGGCTTTCCGGCGGCGACCGGGTGATGATTACCGTCGGTCAGGCCTCGGTGACAATGCTCGGCGTGGTCGCCGGAGCAAAAATACTTGACTTTCAGCAGTTCCGCGCCGACGAACGCCACCGCAAAATGATCGGCTTCCTGATCTGGTTTTCACTATTGGCGTTTGCCTGCGGCATCGTACTGCGAAAACTTTACGGACTGCACAAGGACAGCACCTTCCCGGCCTACGTCTACACCACGGTCGGATGGACGACCGCGGTATGGGTGGCGGTCTACTGGTTTTCCGACATCAAAAAAATTGAGAATTTCGCCACCCGCTTTCTGCTCGGCGTCGGCTCGGTGGCGCTCAGCGCCTACGTTTTCAGTTCGCTGCTGCGCAATGCACTGACGCTGATTCCGGCCGGCAACGGCGAGAATCTGTTTCAACTGCTGTTCAAATCGCTCGGTCCATTGTGCGACCGGTACGGTCTGACCGGTCTGGCCCCGTTTGCCGGCGCATTCCAGACCTTCTGCTACGCGCTGGTGGTGGCGCTGCTCTGCCTGCGCTTGAAAAAACACAAACTCACACTGAAAATCTGACCCTGCGGGTTGACAGCCGGTTCTGACTCAAAAAGGACCGAAAACCATGAGCACCGCCAGCAATCCGGATGACCGCGTGGAACGGGCACTGCTCAAACGCGCGCTCGGCTACCGCAACACCGAAATCTACTCGGAAGAGATAATCGACCGCAAAACCGGCCTGCCGACCGGCGAAGTAAAAAAGAAATGCGTTACAAAATTCGTTCCGCCGGATGTGCGCGCCGCCACGGTCTGGCTTCAGAACCGCCGTCCGGACCGCTGGAAATGCGCGCCGCCGGATTTGGACGCCGAAGAGATTGAAACCGACCCGGAAGATACAAATTTATTATAAAAACGCATTGAAAAATCGCACGGCTGTGTTATGTTAATCTCACATTGTCCGAAACCATTACATCAATATAAGGAGATCGTTGAAAATGGCTGACAAAAGCGTGGGAACACAGTCGCTGGCGCTTGACTGCAAAAAAAAGAAGGCTTCCGGAAAAAAACTGCGGATCGGCATCATCGGATGCGGCGGTATCTGCCAGTCCCATATGGACGCCTATAAGGAGATCCCCCAGGCCGAAATCGTCGCCTGCTGCGACATTCTGCCCGAACGCCTTGACCGCATGAAGGAAAAGTGGGGCATCGAAAAAGGCTACGCCAAGTGGATGGACATGATCGCCAAGGAAAAACTTGACGCGGTTGACGTCTGCACCCCGAACGGCGTTCACATGCAGCCGGTTATCGACGCCTGCAACGCCGGACTGCACGCCATGGTCGAAAAACCGATGGCCATGAACCCCGCCGAATGCGAGAAAATGATCGCCGCGGCCAAGAAAAACAATGTCAAACTCGCGGTCGGATTCCAGAACCGTTATCACGACAACACCTCGTTCCTGACCCGCGCCCGCGACAAGGGAACCTTCGGCAACATCATGTTCGTCAAGTGCCGCGCGCTGCGCCGCCGCGGGATTCCGAACTGGGGTGTCTTCGGTCAGAAGGCGCTTCAGGGCGGCGGACCGATGATCGATATCGGCGTGCATGTGCTGGAGTCGGCCCACTACTTCATGGGCGAGCCGAAACCGGTGGCCGCGTCCGGCAACGTCTGGACCTACTTCGGCGACAAAAAATCGGACACCGTCTGCCCGTGGCCGAACTGGGACTACAAGACATACACCGTTGAAGACCTGGCAATCGGCCAGATCCGGTTCGAAAACGGCGCGATCCTTCAGATCGAAGCCTCGTTCGTGGCCCACATCGAGCAGGACGTCTTCACCTGGGAAGTGATGGGAACCAAGGCCGGCGCCTCGTGGATGCCGCCGAAAATTTATCAGGATATGGCCGGAACGATGGTCAACATCGTCCCGAACTACCTGCCGGAAGCCTCGTGGACGGTCAACTTCGTCCGCAAGCTCACCAACTGGGTGGACGGCTGCCTCAAGGGTTCCGAGCTGACCGCCCCCGGCGAAGAGGGGCTGGCGGTTCAGAAAATGCTGGACGGCATCTACCGCTCGGCGGCCGAAGGACACGAAGTCGAGATCAAGTAATCCGACCTGAACTCGGGTTCGTTTGAACCACAAAAAATCAACGGCGTCCGGATTTTTCCGGACGCCGTTTTTTATTCAATCTTTTGCGCCGCCGTTTTTAAGACCGCGGCAATGTTCATTCAGCCTGAAAGATCGTGACAATCGCCACTTCGGGCGGACACATAAGGCGCAAATGCAATATTGACGTGCCCAGCCCGCGCGACACAAACAACTGTTTCCCGTTGCGGGAACACATCCCCTCGCTATAACGTTTTCCGTATTTTGAGGCGGTAAGCACCGCGCCGACAAATGGTAGTTTCACCTGACCGCCGTGGGTGTGCCCGGACAGCATAAATTCATATGGCAGATCGGCATCCTGAAAATAATCAGGATTGTGCGACAGCACCAGAGCCGGAGTTTCCGGACCGGGCAGCACCGCCGGATTGAACTTTGTACTGCGACTCTGCAGATCCGGCAGCCCGATGATGTTCAACTCTTTTCCCCGGATCAACAATGTTTTGTAACTGTTCTCAAAAACCGGGATACCAACGCTCTCCAGCGCGTCGCGCATAATATCGGCCCCCCACCAGACGTCGTGATTGCCCAGAACCGCATAACAACCGAAGCGCCCGTGCAGATCGCGCAGAATAAGGGCAATGGTTTCCTGCGAAGCGTTCCGCTTGAAAACATCAACCGCCTTCCCCATGAAGTCGCCCAATAAAACCACGATGTCCGGCGACTCCGCGTTCACTGCGGCAACAATGCGCCGCAGCCGGGCAAGTTCTTCCGGTGAGTTGACCTGATGGATGTCGGTTAAAACCGCAACGGTCAGTCCGTTGAGTTCCGGGTGCCAGTTGTGCAGTCGAACGGAATAATGGTTGACCTGAAATCCGGACGGTTCAAAATGAAATCCCCAGATGCCGCCGCCGATTCCGCACAGTGCGCAGCCGCAACCGGCCGCAACCACGCCAAGCTTCAACCGCGACCGCCGAACATTGTCCCATAAACGGCGAAACACGCTGCCAATTTTTGTAAAGGTTTTTATAATGATAAACTTTCAGGTTATAACGGCAAATGGAA
>JAEWSS010000322.1 GCA_023459755.1 Verrucomicrobiota bacterium
GTGTTCAACGGTTCGGCGGCGGCGGATGCCGGTATGCCGGCCAACAAAGTGCTGGACTCCTTCGCCGGGATTTCGGTGTCCGACGTGCCGCTGACGATCGTCAAGGACGGCGGAAAAATTGAACTTATCACCGGAGCCACCGTATCGAGTCGGGCGATGACCGACCTGGTTGACGGCGTGCTGAAGGCTTACCGCGACAATCGCTCGAAGATTGAGGAGGCGACAAAATGATCAAAACGCTGTGGAACGATTTTTTCAAAGGCATTTGGCGGGAAAACCCGACGCTGGTGCTGCTGCTCGGCATGTGTCCGACGCTGGCGCTGACCAGCAAGGCGATAAACGGGCTGGGCATGGGCGCGGCCACCACGGTGGTGCTGGTGGGGAGCAATCTGGTGATTTCTCTGCTCAAGAACCTGATTCCGAACAAGGTGCGCATCCCGATCTACATTGTGGTGATCGCCACGTTTGTGACGATTGTCGATCTGTGCATGCAGGCGTATGCGCCGGAGTCGCTGTACAATGCGCTGGGGATTTTCATTCCGTTGATTGTGGTCAACTGCATTGTGCTGGGGCGGGCGGAGGCTTTTGCGGCGAAAAACACGGTGGTGCGCAGTGCGTTTGACGGTCTGGGCATGGGGGCCGGGTTCACGCTGTCGCTGACGGTGTTCGGCTGTATTCGGGAATTTCTCAGCACCGGCGGCGTTTTCGGCGTCACGCTGGTGCCGGGATGGAACTTCATGCTTCCGGCGCTGGCTCCGGGCGGATTCATTCTGCTGGGGGCGCTGTTGGCCGGAATGAACTATCTGAACGAGCGCAAGGCGGTGAAGGCCGGCAAACTTTATGTGCCGCCGCAGGGCATGGACTGCCGTCACTGCCGGATCTGTTCGATCGACGAAAAATGACGGCCGATGCGGTAACTCTGTCCGGCCGGGATTGCTTGATTCCGGCCGTTTTTTTTTTGCGGAGGATGCCGAGGCGGATGGTCGGATGGAATTGACGGCGGGGAGTGCTGAAAATGAAAAAATGGGAAGAGCGGGCATGAAAAAGACGGTTCTGCTGACGGTGCTGCTGCTGCTTACCGCGGCGGCGTTCTGGTTGGGACTGCGCTGCGGCGCGGTCGATGCGGCGCTCGACAGTCCGGTGGTGACGCGGATACGACTGCCGCGGCTGGTGCTCGGTCTGCTGGTCGGGGCGGCGCTGGCGGTTTCAGGAACGGTGCTTCAGGCGGTTCTGCGCAACGATCTAGCGGCGCCGGAGATCATCGGGGTATCGTCGGGCGGAGCGCTGGCGGCGGTGGCGGCGGTGGTGGTGTTTCCGGTTCTGGCGGGGTTTACGGTTCCTCTGGCGTTTTGCGGAGCATTGGCGGCGGCGCTGCTGATCTGTGCGGCGGCGTGGCGGCATGGAACCGATCCGTTGCGACTGGTGTTGTCCGGGGTGGCGGTGTCGGCGTTGGCGAGTTCGGCGGCGGGCGGTATTTTGATTTATCACGCCGATAAAATATCCGGGATACTCAACTTTTTGTCGGGCAGTCTGGCTTCGGCGTCATGGGGCAGGGTTGAAGCGCTCTGGCCGTACATTGCGGTCGGGCTTGTCGCGGCGTTTCTGCTGTCGCGCCGACTGGACATTCTGCGGCTTGGCGACGAAGTGGCGCTGTCGCTCGGAATCCGGGTGGAGCGCACCCGGTTTGTTCTGATTTGCGCGGCGGCGCTGTTGGCGAGTTCGGCGGTGGCGGCGGCCGGTCTGATCGGTTTTGTCGGGCTGGTGGCACCGCATTTGGCGCGACTGCTGTTGGGCGCCGGCCATCGGACGCTGCTGCCGGGGGCGGCGCTTACCGGTGCGGTGCTGGTGATTTTGTGCGACACGCTGGGGCGCTGGGCGTTTGCGCCGCGGGAACTGCCGTGCGGAATCCTTCTGGCGTTGGTCGGCGCGCCGTTTTTCCTTTATCTTTTGCGCCGCGGAGGACGGATCTATGAAAATTGAGGTGCGCGGACTCGGAGTGGAATACGGCGGCCGCCCGGTTCTGGAGAATTTTAACTTTGAGTTGGAAAGCGGCGGTCTGGCCTGTGTGGTTGGCGCGAACGGGGCGGGGAAATCGACATTCCTGCGCTGTCTGGCCGGAGCGATGGAGTTTTCCGGTGAAATACTGCTTAACGGCGAACCGCTGAAGAAAATACCGCTGCGCCGGCTGGCGCGGCGCCGGGCGTTTTTGCCGCAGCAGCCGGAGTGTCCGTCCGGGGTGACGGTGCGCGATCTGGTCGGTTTCGGCCGGTTTCCGTATCTCGGCGGCTGGCGCGGCTTTGCCCGGGAGGATGACGACGCCGTGGTGGAGGCGATGGCGCGTTGCGGGGTTTCCGAACTTGCCGAGCGCGGTCTGGACACTTTGTCCGGCGGTGAACGCCGTAAGGCGTGGATTGCCATGACGCTGGCGCAGCGGCCTGAGCTTCTGCTGCTGGATGAACCGACCGCGTTTCTTGATCCGGCCGGAAGAATTATGATTCTGAAACTGCTTGAACAGCTTAACCGCGAACTTGGTTTAACCGTGGTTATGGCGCTGCACGACCTGCGCGCCGCGGCAAAAATTGCCACCCGGACGGCGGCGGTGGTCAACCGCCGCTGCCGGATGCTTGAACCGGATGAACTGTTTTCCGCCGAAGTCCTCGAGTCGGTTTTTAACCTTGCCGGGGACGATGCGGCGTGGTTGTTCAGTTAAAGTTCAGTATTCCGAAGTAGTTGGGGTGATGGAACCCGGCTCCGGCCTTGACCCACGATTGAATTTTTCCGGTTTGGTTATTCACCCGATGGAAGTTGGCGCGCCAGATTTTGCCGGCGGACGGAGCAACGGCGTCGGAGTCGTTCAAGTCGGACGGAGTGATAACGACTTCAACCGACCAGCCGTTATCGGTTTCGGCGGTGGCGCTCTGCCATTCGCCGTCCCAGTCAAAGCCGCCGCGCATCGAGTCTTCGTCAAAACGGTTGTTGGCCAGGTCGATCGCGTAATGCGCATAACTTCCGGTGAAGTCAGCCGAGTCGTCCGGTCGGACGACTTCGGCAAACTGGATGAAAAGCTCCAGCGCGTCGGGACTCATGAACGCGCTCTCATCAAACTCCATCGGCGCGACTTCCGGCAGCGGCTTGTTCGCCGGTATGTCGAACGCCAGATACAATTTTCCGTTGCGACTGAACATTTTAAGCGTGGTCGGCGCCGGATCGTCCTGGTCGTTGCGGTCGATCAGCTTCATTTCGGCCGCGTTTTTCCATTCGTCCGGGGTTATTCTGCCGTCCAGCGTCACGTCATTGCCGAGCAGCGGAATTTCGGCGGCCGGCGGCTGAAACGCGGCGAATTCGGCCAACTTGTTGAACTGACTGGTCAGATCGTCCTTGGGAACGTTCGGCGGCAAAGCGGCCAGCGCCGATTCCATTTCCCGGACAAGCTCATCCAGCCCGGAGTGGTCGTTTGACTGTATCTTCTGCTGGGCGACAATCATGACGTCACGGAACCGGTTGATCGGTTCGACCGCCGCGGCACCGAACTTTTTTTCAAGCGCATAGTTCCACGCTGTCGCCGGGTCGTAGTTTTCCGGATTCCAGAGGTAGGCGTTGGCGCCGATGAAATAGGCCGGTTCCCAGGTCCGCGCTCCGAAGTAGAGGCCGAGCAGGAAAACGATGCCCTGATCGTCGTCTTTCATTTCCGGATAAAAGGTGGTTTCCCAGCGCGGCATCGGGGCGTTCAGTCCGTTTGAGTTGTCGAAAAGATAGATTTTGTGGTTGCCGAGGAGTTTTTCCATCACCTGATGGTCGGCCTTCCGCAGTTCCGGCGAGAAAACTCCGTCGCCGGTCCAGACCCACATGACTTCGTCCGGGGCTTCGGCGGCCCAGTCGGTCACATATTTGTCCACCTCGGGCTGGCCGATGCCGTGGCCGAGCGAATAGGGGGCGGCGACCATTGAAAACCGGACCCGGGGGAAGTCGGCGTGCAGCGCCTCGTACAGCCGCTTCATCACATAACCGTGGGCGCGACCGACCGAGTTGTCGAATTTTGCTTTTTCGTCTTCATGATAGCAGACGTAGCCGTCCTTGAAGCGCGGCGTGGAGTCGTCGGCGGCGATCATGAAAATCGACACGCCGGACTCCGCCAGTTTACGGCAGGCGGCGATAAATTTCTGCATATCCTCCTCGTTGGCGGCGTTGAACTTGGGCCCGTTCAGCGGCGTGTTGTAGAGGTGGAGCTGAGCCATGAAATCGAACATGCCGGCGGAGTCGTATTTTTTCATTTTTGCGAGGAGCGGTTCAACGCTTTTCCACCATTCCGGGTTGCGCCAGTTGGCGTCGATCAGTCCGGCGATGCCGCCGACTTTATCGGCCGCCGTGTCGATGAACTGGTCGGGGGAGATGTTGGCGAAGTAGTCGCAGATGTAGCGTTCGCGCCAGACCGGGAAGTCGTCGATATTCTCAAGGTTCTGCATCGGAACGGCTCCGGTTTCGTCAAGCAGCTGGCGCAGCGAGGCGAAGGCGTAAAACAGTCCGCGCGGATCGGCGCCGCCCAGCGCCAGGATGATTTTTCCGTCGTCCGACTTTCGCACCCGGATCGCATAGCCCTGCGCCGGAAGCGACGGAATGCCGTCCTTGAAAAATTCAGCCATCGCCGGAGCGGAAAGCAGACCGGCGTGAATTTCCATCGGCACGGCGTCCTGCACGTTCTTGAGATTGCGCAGTGCTTTAAGATAGAAGTCGGCGCCGAGTTTTCCGGCGGTCGGAATTCGGTTGGCGGCGATATTTTCCTGCGTCGGGTGGAAAAATATTTTTGTGTTTTCAGCGGACGGCGGGAAGGCGGAAACCTCCGACGGCGTGCTTTTCTGCGGAGTTGGAAAAACCGTGCCGAATTGAGCCTGAACTGAAAGCGTGGTCAGCGTTACCGCCGCTGCAATAACTTTTTTCATCGCCGGATTCATCGTTTTTCTCCTTTTGGGGTTGTGCCGCCTTGATCGGCGGCCGTGTGGTTTTAAATTATTCTTATTCCGTTAAATTTTTTTCCGAGATTTTTCCGCAGCGCCCGGCTTTGTTCTTCGCTTTCGCATAAAGTGAAAACGGCCGACCCGCTGCCGGTGACCATCGGCTTCATTCCGGTGAACTTCCGCATGGCCCCGGCAATCAGCCGCAGCAGCGGGAATTTTTCCAGAATGGCGAATTCAAGGTCGTTGTGCATAAACTCCGCGGCAAGTTTCCAGTCGGCTTTCCGGAGCGCGTTTATCAGCTCCTCCGGACTCGGCGCCGGTCGAGTCTGCAAGTGGGTGTACGCCCATTTTGCGCTGATCGGGAATCCGGGATGCACCGCTACTATCGGCGGAGTCGTCTTCAAGTCCGGGAGAAATTCAATATTTTCACCGATTCCGCCGACTCTGGCGAAGCCGGGGGAGAGGAAAAACGGCACGTCGGCGCCAAGTTGCAGTGCGATTGCCGCAAGCGCTTCCGCACTCATTTTTTTATATTCGCGGTTGAGCAGTGTCAGCACCGCCGCCGCGTCGGAGCTGCCGCCGCCCATTCCGGCGGCCGCCGGAATATTTTTTTCCAGCTCGATTTGCCATTCCGGTGCGATTCCGTTTTTTTCGGCGTAAAGCGCCGCGGCCTTGAACGCCAGATTCGACGCGTCCTCCGGCGCGCCGCCGGAGGGACATTTCAGTGCGATCCCCGGCGTGCCGAATTCAACGTCTATTCGGTCGGCGACCGCGGAAAACGGCAGGAACACGCTGTCAATCAGGTGATAGCCGTCCTCCCGCTTCCCGGTCACCCGCAGAAACAGGTTGAGTTTTGCCGGAGAAACCGCGGTGTCACGCTTCGGTTTCATCGGTCTCCGCCGGCTTGTGGAGCGATCCCAGCACGCTGGCCGAGAAGTTGAAACCGTACTGGCGGTTGTAGCGGCGGATTTCGTCCTGAATCGCCACCGCCAGCCGCAGCGCCTTCAACCCCTGTTCGCCGGGAACCTTTGGCTGATGGAGTTCACCGGTGGCGACGGTTTCGGCAACCGCGTTGATGAAATTGTCGAGTTCATCGGCCAGCGCGTTCTTTTCGTCGAGGACAACGTCCTTGCGCGCCAGACCGAGCTTGTTCTTTTTGAAGACCACGCCGGTGTGCTTGGCGTAGTCCATGGAGATGTAGCAGTCCTCCTGAAAGACGCGGAAGCGGCGCTGCGGGTCCTGACTGACCCGGCTTGAGGTCATGTTTGCGCAGCTGCCGTTCTTGAATTTGAGCCGGACGGAGACGATGTCCTCGGTGTCGCTGAGCACCGGAATGCCGACCGCGTCGAATCTTTCAACTTCGCTGTCCACCATGGTCAATACCAGGTCGATGTCGTGAATCATCAGGTCGAGCACCACGCTGACCTCGGTGCCGCGGCGGAACGTGCCCGGACGCGGCGGCGGATAACTGGCCAGCCGATGGGCTTCGATGAACCGGGTGTTGGCTTTGTGACGCTCCAGAAAGTCCATCGCCGGATTGAACCGCTCGGTGTGGCCGACCGCCAGCACCACATGATTTTCGCGGGCGGCCTGAACCATATGCTCGGCCTCTTCGACGCCGGCGGCCATCGGCTTTTCCACCAGCACATGTTTTCCCATTTCCAGAAGCGGAATCGTGCATTGTTCATGGAATATGGCCGGAACCGCCACGCTGAGCAGGTCGCACTGGTTGGCGAGTTCGCGCCAGTCGGAAAAAACCTTCAGCCCGAATTCGGCGCCGACCGCTTCGGCCGACGCGGTGTTGACATCAAAAATACCGGCAACTTCGACCTTGTCGTTCAAATTGTAAAGTCTCGCATGGTGACGACCCAACGCACCAACTCCGATCACGCCCGCCTTCAATTTCATATCGATTCTCCTTGATAAAATTTTTTGTCATAAAATATACATTCCACCGGGTAAAAGTAAAGCCGCCTCATTCGGCGCGCAGGGTGTATGCCTCGCTTTCCAGCGGCGAAATCAGCTCAAGACAGCTGTTTTTAGCCTCCGGCCAGCTCCAAGCCAGCCAGTTGACCGCAAATTCCTCCAGGTCGGGAATAAAAAGATAACCGGGCGGATTTTCCGCTCCGCCGGTCGAATTCCGGTAAAGGTCGCTCAGGGCGGCGAACGCGCCGTCGAAGATTGTCCGCAGCTGATAGAGCCGGTCGGCGATCATCATTTCGGTTATTGGCGGAACCAGCCCGGCGCCGGATGCGAATCCGGTCAGTTTGAAAACCGCCCGCAGACTGGGGAAAACCCGCCGGCTGACCGGTTGAAACTGCAGTGCGCCGATCCGACAGAGCGCGGCGGCGGCGGGCGGCAGCGCCGCGGACATTTCCTTTAGAGCAAGGTATTCGCCGCCGGGACTGCCGGTCGGCGGCAGGGTGATTCCAGCGGCGGCCGGCGCGGCGAGACAGCAGCGGGCAAGTTCGATGCAGAGCGCCGGACTCGGCGCCGCAATATCCAGTTTTGCCAAAGCGTCGCAGACGCGGGCGGCCAGCGCGGAAAAATTGGTGTTGCGTTCGGCGTCGGATAGATGGTTGGCCAGAAGACCGGCCACCGCCGCCGGGTCGCCGGTCAGACTCATTACGGCGCGGACGTTGTGTTTCCGGTAATAACGGGCGGCGTCGATCAGTCCGGTCTCCTCCAGAACCCTGACCACCGCGTTGTTGACCTCGGCGCGGGTGAAGACCGGATTGCGGCGCGAACTGTGACGCAGCGCATACTCCACCGCCAGCGCAACATCTTCGGCCAGATAGTTTTCCGGCGTGTCCGTCCGGACAAACGCCTGAAGCACTGTGAGGTGGAGCGTGTCAAGACTGAATGCGGCGGCGCCGCCGTCCGGGCCAACCACCATGATCTGCCGCCTTGCCGATGGAACCTCTTTCACTGGAGTTCCCCCAGCGTGCGGATTTCTTCAATAAACTCTTCGACATCCTTGAATTTCCGGTAGACCGAGGCAAACCGCACATAGGCCACCTGATCCAGTTTGCGCAGCGAATTCATCACCGCGGCTCCGATGGCGGAACTTGGAACCTCTTTGTCATATTCGTTCTGAATCCGGATGGTCACTTCATCGACGATTTTCAGAATTTCGTCATCGGTGATCGGTCGTTTATAGCAGGCGTTGGAGATGCCGCGGAACAGTTTGTCGCGGTCGAAGTCCTCCGGTATGCCGTTGCGCTTGATGACCCGGAGTTCGCTCTGGATGATTCCCTCATAGGTGGTGAAGCGGTGCTGGCAGGCGGTGCATTCGCGGCGGCGGCGGACACCGGAGCCGTCCTTCACCGCCCGGCTGTCGATCACCTTGTCGTCCTGACATCCGCATTTCGGGCAGCGCATGGTGTTATTTCTCCCAGATGTCTTCGAGCGCGGCGAAGTCGTCGAACACGATGCCGCCGAAGGATTGATGTTTCGCGCAGAGTTTTTCGACCGCCTGAAGACCGACCATGAACTGTTTGAATGATCTGCGCCGCAGCGCCGGTCCGCCGCTTTCGGCGTGGTTCGAGAGCGGCAGAATCAGGCCGATCGCGTTCTTTTTGGTTGTTGCGTCCAGCATTGGAGCCATGGCCCGGCCGATTTCGGCGCTGGCGCCCTTGCGTGCGTCGAACGCGGTGAAGTCGAATGTGGAGGCGAACTGTTCGACCGTTCCGGCGGTCAGTCCGCCCGAGGCCGCCTGTTCGGGAATGAACAGCGGTGCGGCGGCGCCGAAGATCAGCCCGTCAAGCACATTTTTCCTTGCGAGTTTTTCCTTGATTGCGGCGAAGGTGTCGAACCCCTTTTTAACCAGCAGGTCGTTGTCGCGTCCGGGACCGTAGGCGAGGTCGCTCCAGCCATAGAGGTTGCCGGGCGGCAGCTCGGAGTTGGCGGCGTCGAAAAATTCGACGTTGAAACTGAAAAAGATGCCGTTGAATTTCGCGTTCGGGTGGCGGATTTGGTAGCGGGCGAAGTTTTCCGCCACGTCGTCGATCACATCATGCGGCGGATTTATCCAGCGCCGGACGAACGTGTTGCCGGAGCGATACCAGAGGTTGTCGCTCATTTTCAGTTCAAGAAAAACCTTTGCGCCGGCTGCGTCGAGCTGCGGAATCAGTTTTTCCAGCATTCGCTGGTAGTCGGCCGAAGTGAAGAATTCGCGGTCGTATTCGATATAGACGGCGTTTACGCCGAGCATGGCGAGCCGTTTTGCGAGTTCGTCCGGAACGCCGGAAAAAAAGTTCAGGCTGGTGCGTTTGAGGAATACCCCGGTGACGCGTTCGCCGCTCAAGGCGTTTTTGAATTCATCGGCGCGGCTTCCGGTTTCCCCGGTTGTGTCCGGCAGCATCCGCCGCGCGACGTCTCCGTCCAGAAACTCAGGCGACGAACAACCTGAAAACAACAATATCAGTGCGGTCAAGAATGGCAATGCTGAAATTTTCATAACCCGATTCCTTTGAATAGATCGCATAAAATTATCACGCCAACCGGCGAATGTCAAATCGGGAGGGGCGATTTTGCTCTTCTTTGCATGTTCAATTCATCGTATTTTACAATATTTATCCCAATCGTTTTGATTTTGCTCCGTTGTGAAGTATATTTATAACAAGAATAGTTTTAATTGGAATGGAATGCTCATGGACAAAACCGGAATCGAACAACTTCGCGGCGAAATCGACCGCATCGACTGTGAAATCGTCAATCTGCTCGGCGACCGCTGCCGCACCGCCCGCGCAATCGGCGAATGGAAAAACGCGAACGGTCTTCCGGTCTACGACCCCGCCCGCGAGGAGGCCGTTTATGCCAAACTCGATGAACTCAACGCCGGCCGGCTGCCGAAGGCTTCGCTTCGGGCAATTTACCGCGAGATCATTTCGGCGGCGCGCGCGCTGGAGCGTCCGTTGACCGTCGCCTGTCTGGGGCCGGAGGGAACGTTCAGCTGTCAGGCGGCCGCCGGACGCTTCGGATCTTCGGCAAAAATCCTGGCCGAACGCACCATTCCGGACGTTTTTTCGGCCGTCGAATGCGGCCGGGCCGACTACGGCTGCGTGCCGGTGGAAAATTCCACCGACGGCGTGGTGACCGGTACGCTCGACCGGTTTTTTGAATCGACTCTCAAAATTTTCGGCGAACACCGCATGGCGATCCATCACAATCTGGCCGGATTCGGGCCGATCGCCGCCATCCGGCGCATATATTCCCACCGGCAGCCGCTGGCGCAGTGCCGCAATTTTCTTCAGGAAAAATTTCACAACTGCGAGATCATCGACACCGCCAGCACCGCTCAGGCGGCGCTTCGGGCGGCGCAGGAGGGCGGCGACGCCGCGGCGCTTTGCGGCAACTCCGCCGCCGAGCTGGCCGGGCTGCCGATTCTGCTGGAAAATGTCGAGGACTCCGCTTCAAACATCACCCGTTTCCTGTTCATCGGCCGCGAAGACCGCGAGATGACCGGCAACGATAAGACCAGTCTCTGCATCGGCATGCCGGACCGGGTCGGGGCGCTGTACGACGCGCTGGCGCCGTTCAAGGACGGCGGAGTGTCCATGACCATGATCGAGAGCCGCCCGGGACGGGTTTCCGCTTTCGAATATTGTTTTTTCGTGGACATCGTCGGCCACCGGCGCGACGAAAAAGTGGCGGCGGCGCTGCGCGCGGCTTCCGGAATCTGCTCATTTGTCAAGGTGCTCGGCAGCTATCCATGTTCCGCGGACAACGAAATCTGAAAATTTGAAAACAATAATATATACTGAGGATGCGCAATGGACAGAAAAGACGTTAAAGTTTTGGTGATTACCGGATTCGGACTTAACTGCGAACGGGAGACCGGCGTGGCTTTCGAACACGCCGGCGCCACCGCGGAAAAGGTTCACCTCAACGACCTGATCGCCGGAAAGCGCCGTTTGGAAGAGTTTCAGCTGCTGGCATTCATCGGCGGCTTCAGTTTCGGCGACCATCTCGGCGCCGGCACCATTTTCGCCAACCGGGTTGAGTTCAAACTCCGCGACCAGCTTCAGCAGTTTATCGCCGACGGCAAGCTGATTATCGGCATCTGCAACGGATTTCAGACGCTCAGCCGGCTCGGTCTGGTTCCCGCACTCAAGGGAGAATACTTCACCCAGCAGTGCGCGCTCGGCCACAACGACTGCGGAACCTTCCGCGACGACTGGTGCACACTCAAGGCCAATCCGGCCAGTCCCTGCGTTTTTACCCGCGGTATCGACACCGTTCGCCTGCCGCTGCGTCACGGCGAGGGCAAGTTCATCGCCGACGATGCGACGCTGGCCGAGATCGAAGCCAAAAACCTGGTCGCGCTGCGTTACGTCAACAACGACGGCACTCCGGCCGTTGATTTTCCCGCCAATCCGAACGGTTCGCTGAATGCGATTGCCGGCGTCTGCGACGAGACCGGCCGTATTTTCGGCCTTATGCCCCACCCGGAAGCGTTCCTTTCGCCGTACAACTCACCAAGCTGGACGGCCGACAAGATCGCCGGAAAACTTCCGACCGAGGGCGAGGGCGTGATTTTCTTCAAAAACGCCGTCGATTATCTCGCCGGCAAGCGGTAGATTAAAAATATGGCGCTTACCCAGCAGATGATTCCGGAGCGCCGTGTGCGGATATGCGGCAGCACGGTGGAGTTTCGTCTTTCCGGGGTGCCGGCGGGCGGAATCGCATTCGTCCGGACCAATCTCGGCATGGCGCGGGTTCACCGGCGCGAATTTGTTGAGGCGCTGGAGCTGGAAAAACCGGCGGTCGGCCGCGACTGGCACGACATACCGATGACCAGCGACGGTTTCGGTGTTTGGAAATTGACGCTGCCGCTGCTTGAGGTCGGCGGCTTTTCCGCCAAATGTTTTGCCGTGCGTGATCGACAGATAATCTGGGCCGACGGCGAGAATTTTCAAATTAAGGTTGAGCCGCCGCATACCGTGGGCGCCAACCTGATTTACAGCGCGTTCGTCCGTCAGTTCGGACCAAACAAGACCCGCGCCGAACGCGACCGTTCACAGGACGGCGTTTTCGACCGGCTCAACGGTTCCGGCAGTGTGGCGATTCCGCGCTCCGGAACGTTCCGCGACCTGATTCGCGAAGTTGATTTCATTTTTAATAAAATGGGGTTTCGCATCCTCCAGTTGCTGCCGGTGCATCCGGTGCCGGTCAGTTTCGGCCGGATGGGGCTTTTCGGAAGTCCGTTCGCGGCGGTGGACTATTTCAGCGTCGATCCACAGTTGGCCGAATTTGACACCCGGGCCACGCCGATCGACCAGTTTGTTGAGCTGATTGACGCGGTTCACGCCTGCGACGGCCGCGTGTTCATGGATATTCCGGTCAACCATACCGGCTGGGGATCGGTGTTTCAGAACGGTCACCCGGAATGGTTTGTCCACGACGAGAGCGGTTCGTTTGTTTCCCCCGGAGCCTGGGGGGTGGTGTGGTCCGACCTCTGCAAGCTCGATTATTCGCCTGAAGTGACCAAAAAAATGGCCGAGGTGTTCCTGTTCTGGTGCGCCCGCGGCGTGGACGGCTTCCGCTGCGACGCCGG
>JAEWSS010000323.1 GCA_023459755.1 Verrucomicrobiota bacterium
GGTTATGCCGATCCCGATGATGAACATCGTCAACGGCGGACGCCACTCACCGGCGCCGATCGCATTTCAGGAATTCATGATCCGTCCGGTCGGCGCACCAAACTTCCATGAGGCGCTGCGCATGGGCAGCGAGGTGTTCCATTCGCTGAAAAGCCTGCTCAAACAGCACGGACTTTCCACCGCGGTCGGCGACGAAGGCGGGTTTGCCCCGGAATTTTCCGGCGGCTGCGTCGAGGCGCTGGAAACCATTGTGTCCGCGATTGAAAATGCCGGATACGCTCCCGGCGAAGACGTGACGCTGGCGCTGGACTGCGCCGCCAGTGAATTTTTCATGAAAGGATTCTACGATTATTCCGCCTTTGAAGGAGACAAGGCGTCGCGCCGCAGTCCGCTTGAGCAGGTCAACTATCTGAAGGAGCTGATCGAAACCTACCCGATCGACTCCATCGAGGACGGCATGGCCGAAGGCGACTGGACCGGCTGGACTTTACTGACCAGCGCGATCGGCAAACGTTGTCAACTGGTCGGCGACGATCTTTTCGTTACCAACACCGAGTTTCTGAAACGCGGCATCGAACTCAAGGCCGCCAACGCCATTTTGATCAAACCGAACCAGATCGGCACGCTGACCGAAACCCTTGACACCATTGAAATGGCGCGCCGCAAAGGTTATGCCGCGGTCATCAGTCACCGCTCCGGCGAAACCGAGGACACCACCATCGCCGACCTCGCCGTAGCCGTCAATGCCGGCCAAATCAAGACCGGCAGCGCGTCGCGCACCGACCGGATCGCCAAATACAACCAGCTGCTGCGCATCGAGGAGTTTCTGGGAGACACCGCCCAGTACGGACTATAAAAAATCGCGGACGCCGTTCATCCAATCGAACGGCGTCCGCAATAAAATCTTTTGACGAAAATCACATCTGCACGTCGGCGATGTCGTCCGCGTTGCAAAAGACCATGGCCAGACGGTCAAACCCGATTGCGCATCCGGCCGCTTCCGGCAGTCCGGCATGCAATGCGGCAAAAAAGTCCTCCGCCTCCGGATATTTTTGAAGCCCCCCGTCGGCGCGCACTTGCGCGGCGGCGGCAAAACGCCGACGCTGTTCGGATTCATCGGTCAATTCGGAAAAAGCGTTTGCCAGCTCCATGCCGCCGATGTAAAGTTCCCAGCGCTCGGCCACCGCCGGATTGCCGGACTTGCGACGGGCCAACGCGGCGCGGTCGGCCGGGTAATCGGTCAGACAAGTCAGACGTCCGTCGCCGAGTTTCGGCTCAATTTTCGTAACCATGATCTCGTCAAAGTCGCCGTCCGAACTCGAGCACCCGGCGTATTGCCGAAATGCCTCCTCCACCGTTATTATCTCGGCCGCCGTAGGCGACAGATCGACCGGCTTCCCCTGATAGCGGATAACGTTCGATCCGTCAAGCTCGCGCGCGGCCGCGGCGAACATTGCGGCGGTGAAGTCGAACAGCTTTTTGTAGTCCCATCCGGCGGCGTAATATTCAAGCATGGTGAACTCGCGCCGGTGGCGGCGCCCGAACTCGTCCACCCGCCAGCACGGACCGAGCTGATACATGCGTTCGTATCCGGCCGCCAGCAGTATTTTCATCTCCATCTCCGGACTCGGGCGAAGGAACCCGTCCGCCGCCGCCACCGTTTCGATGTACTCCTCCTGAGCCGGAGCCGCGATCAGCGACGGCGTGGTCACTTCAAGAAAATTTTCCGCCGCGAAAAAACGGCGGAGGCTCGCTGCCAATGCCGCACGTTTTTCAAAAAACGGACGGCGGGCCGCGAGCCTCTCAAGCGAAGAATAACGCATTGCGCGCTTCTATGCTCCCGTATTTCCCGCGAGGCTTACGCCTTGCTGACGCGCTCGGCGTATTCTCCGGTACGGGTGTCGATTTTCACCACGTCGCCGATATTGATGAACAGCGGAACCTGAATTTCATAGCCGTTGTCGACTTTTGCCGGTTTCAGCACGTTGGTGGCGGTGTCGCCGCGGGCGCCGGGCTCGGTCTCGGTGATGGTCTTGACAATGAAGGTCGGCAGGGTGATTTCGATCGGCTCATTGTTGTACATGACAAAATGGCAGGGATCGTTTTCCATCAAAAAATAGGTATTGCGGCCGAGGAAGTCGGCGGAAACGTGAAGTTCCTCGTAGGTCTCGGCATTGCTGAACACATAGTTGTGACCATCGAAATAGCTGTAAAAAGTATCAAGCTCGTCGAGATCCGGCTTGTCGATCTTATCGGTGGGGCGGTAGGTCTTTTCCATGCCGATGCCGGTTATCATATTCTTCATGCGGCAGCGGTAAAGCGCGGTGCCTTTTCCGGGTTTGCAGAATTCGAACTCGGTGATGATCCACGGTGCGCCGTCGATCTCAATCTTCAGGCCTTTGCGTAAGTCGGATGCACTGTACATATAAATCTCCGTTGATTATATAAAAAGTTGTTTTTTACAATACACCGTTTAGTCGTAAAATCAAATCGCCGACTTGAAATTATGGACAAATAGTCTATATTAAATGCAACTCGGAGGAAATAATGGGACGTCGTTTTCTGATTTTAGGCGCACATCCGGATGATTGCGATCTTCTTTTCGGCGGCAGTGCGATTTTGCTGGGCAAGGCGGGCAACACCGTCAAGTTTGTTTCATTCACCAACGGCAACGCCGGACACCAGTCGATGACTTCGGAAGCACTGGCGACGCGGCGCAAACAAGAAACCGCCGAGGCGGCGCGCAAAGCCGGACTCTTTGAATATCAGGTGCTCGATCATAACGACGGCTGGCTGACTCCGTCGCTCGAAAATCGTGCCGAGCTGATCCGCAT
>JAEWSS010000324.1 GCA_023459755.1 Verrucomicrobiota bacterium
ACTCCATGCGGCGCATCACCGCCTCGGGAATAACTACTCCGGGAACTTCGTTCTGCATGAATTCGGCATTGCGAAAACTGGTCAGCGGCCAGACTCCGGCGAACACCGGTACTCCGAGTTTTTCCGCAATTTTCAGCACATTGCGCAAAGGTTCCACGCTGAATACCGGCTGGGTGATGAAGAACTTGGCTCCGGCTTCGGCTTTTTCGTTCATGCGGCGTTCCTCCCGCTTCATGTCCAGAGCGTTGGGATCGACTCCGGCGCCGGGGAAGAACGCGGTAGGCTGTTCGCCGATGGTCTTTCCGCCGATGTCGGTTCCGCGGTTGAGTCCGGTGCACACCTTAAGAATGCCGACCGAATCGACGTCGAACACTCCGCTGGCAAACGGATAGTCGCCTAATTTCGGCGGATCTCCGGTGATGAACAGGATGTTGCGTATTTTCAGAAAAGCACATCCGAGCAGATCGGCCTGCATGCCGATCAGATTTTTGTCGCGGCAGCAGCAGTGGAGGATGGTTTCGATTCCGGCCTGTTTTTCGATTTCCGATGCGGTGACGATCGACGAAATGCGCGAACTTGCGCGCGGACCGTCCGGGATGTTGATCGCGTCGATTCCGGCCGCCTTGCAGCGGGCGGCTTTTTCGATGGTCGGAGCAAGGTCAAAGCCGCGCGGCGGCGTGATTTCGACGAGTTTTACAAATTCGCCGCGCATAACTTTTGCGGCCAGCGCACTGCGTTTTTCCACCGGTATCTCCGGCAGTTCCTTGACCGTCTCTTCCGGCGGTGTCGTTCTGACCGTGCGCGGCGTGTGGCGGAGCGGCCGGACGCTGCGCGCCAGATCGAAAATGTGCTCCGGCGTGGTTCCGCAGCAGCCGCCGACGCCGCGGACGCCCAGGCTGACGTAGCGGATCGCGTAGGTGGTCAGATATTCCGGACTGCACATATAGATGGTGCGGTTGTCCACGCTCTTCGGCGTTCCGGCGTTGGGCTGAACCACGATCGGAAGCGAGGTGACGCCGGAAAGTTTTTCCACCGCGGCGAGCATCGGTTCCGGGCCGACGCCGCAGTTCAGGCCAATTGCGGTCGGCCGCTTGGCCGCCTGCTCGAGTTCCGGCAGGATCAGCGTCATTTTTTCGCCCATAGCCAGTTCAAGTTCGCGGTCGGCGGCAAAACTTATCATATACGGAATGGAACAGTATTTTTCAATCGCGCGCAGGAAACGGCCGGCTTCGGCAAGTGACGGCATGGTTTCGCCGATAATGAAGTCGGCTCCGGCGTTTTGAAGCGCCTCGATCTGTTCTCCGAAAACGGCGATCAGTTCTTCCTCCGTCATGCCTGATTTGCCGGCCTCGCGGCCGAGCGGCCCGACCGATGCGGCGACCAGTGTGTTCTCGTCTCCGGCGCGTCTGGCCAGACTTACCCCGGTGGTATTGATTTCCGCAAGCCGTTCGGCCAGACCGTGCCGGGAAAGTTTCAGCCGGTTGGCGCCGTAGGTGTTGGCGGTCATGATCTCGGCTCCGGCCTCGGCGTATTCACGATGAATGGTCAGCACCGCGTCCGGATTGGTGAGATTAAGATATTCGTAACAGCTGTTTATGAAAAAATTGCGGTTGTAAAGCTGTGTTCCCATCGCACCATCGAAGATTACGATGTGGTCGCGCAGTTTGCATTCAAGAAGATTGCTCATCGTTCCGTTCCTCATGTTGCGGTGTATCTGGACTATAATATAGCACGCCGCCGCCGGTTTTCAAGAAAACGGAGACGCGAAAACGGCGGTTTCCGAAGAGACCGCCGTTTCTATATGAGCATATGAATCAATGTCTTCCCAGCGTCGGATACATCTGGCTCGGGCCTGGAGTGTTGCCGATGTTGGGGCCGCGCGGCGCGGTTTTGGTGGAATTGATGAACCGCTGTGTCCAATTGTCCGGCTTGGGTTCCGGCTTGGGCGGCGGCGTCGGCTCCGGTTTGGGCGGCGGTTCCGGCTTGGGCGGCGGTGTCGGCTCCGGTTTGGGCGGCGGACACGGCGGAGGCGGGAAGGGGGGATAACTCGGATTGTAGATTATGATGCCGCCGCCGTACCAGCCGCCGTTGCCGTACCAGCCGTTGTCCCATTCGTCGTCATCGTTGTACATGGCCTGCTGCTGGGCGGCCAGCGCCTGTTGCTGGGCTTGTGCGGCCTGTTGTTGAGCCAGCAGGGTTTGCTGCTGCATCTGAAGCGCGGTTTGTCTGGCGGCCTCGGCCTCCTGTCTGGCGGCTTCCGCCGCCTGCGCGGCATTGGCGGCGGTCTGCTGAAGCTGGCGGATATAAACCGTCTGCTGGAGCTGAGACGAGAGACTGGCGCAGCATGCTTTATAAGCGGACAGCGAGTCCGGCGCGTAAATGACGATATTTTCGCCGTTATCGTTGATAATCATTCCGGTGGGAAAAAGTTCGAGCGTTGTGACGGTTCCCGGCGCGATCTCTTTTTTGTAGATCAGCGCACGGACGCCGGCCGGAGTTTCAACGTCGTCTTTGATGAACTTTTCGATTTTCACCACGGTGCCGAACGGATTTTTATGCAGCGCTTCGATTTTGGCGTCGGCGCCGAGCCGGGTTATGTTTTCGGTCAGTTTGGTGTCAAACTCGTTCATAAACGCGGAATTCCCGGCCAGCGACGCCGAGATCAATCCCGATGAGTTTTCCGCAACAAAGGCGAGCAGTTCGGCATCCGGGCTTTTTGCCGCCTCGGTCGGTGTTTCTTTTGTTTTTGCCGCGGCGGAATCGGCGGCGGTCGCGGTCGCGGCGGTCGCGGCAGTGCTTCCGGCTCCGGCGGCTTTACCCTCCTCGGCGGTTTCGGCGGTAAGCGTCAGCAGTGGAACGCCTAAAAGCAGCGCCG
>JAEWSS010000325.1 GCA_023459755.1 Verrucomicrobiota bacterium
ACTATACTATCACCGCCGGATGTCTTTTTCAACCTCGTCTTGCATTTTTCTCCGATTTTTCAAAACCTTCCCGAACTTATGATGCCGCGACGCCGCGGTAAAAACATCGGCTAAACGTTGCGGATTAAACATTTTGCGTCCGTAATCGCGGGAAATCACACCGCTTTTTAATATTTTCTGAAAAAATTACAAATGCAGCTTGACTTTGGAGAAATGACAGGATATTTTTACTGCCATAAATTCAAATAACAACATTGGATGTTCAAATATGAACAATAAAATCCCTGCGGTTGAAAAAACCATATTATTGCTTGAGCTGTTGGCAAAACGGCCGAACGGTGCGACGCAGGCTGAAATGAAGAACGGTCTGAACATTTCCATGAGCACCGCCTACCGCATATTGCAGACGCTGCTCAAACATAAATGGGTAATGAAGGATCAATTCGGCATCTACACGCTGGACAACGGGTTGCTGCCGCTGCTCTATCCGTTCAGGAACCGGTTGTCCGGTCTGGATCTGGCTCAGACGGTGATAAACGATCTGACGGCGGCCTATGACCTCGCCTGTAAAATATCGATCCGGCGCGGGCTGGAGCAGGTGACGCTGTTGAGGGCTGAAGCCGACGGCCCGATCCAGCTTGCCGGACATGTCGGCTCAAGTTTTCCGTTGACCGAAGGGTCGGTCGGCGCGGCGCTGCTGGTGCAAAGCGACGACGCTGAAATACGGGAAATTGCGCTGGAATGCGGCGGCGACATTCCGGAAAATACAGATCCGTCCCTCGTCATTGAAAATGTGCGGAATGTCCGCAATCTGGGTTACGCGCTGAATATGAGAAAAAATCGCTGGAACATAGCGGCGTTGTCCATGCCGGTCTATGACGAAAAAGGCTCGGTCGCGGCGGCGATAACGCTGATCGGCGCCGAGTCGGATTTTTCCGGAGACAAACTGGAAACAATGGTTGGCGCACTTAAGGCAGCGGCCGAAAAATGTGCCGGACGCCGTCCATAAAAACAATCGACAGCCGAGAGGTGGAATGATGGGAACAAAAATCGATCCGTCAAGTCTGAAGATCACCGACATGCGTTTTGCCGACATCTGCGGCGCTCCGAAACGCTGCACACTGCTGAAACTGTACACCAATCAGGGACTGATCGGATACGGTGAAGTGCGCGACGCCTCCAGCCGCACCTATGCCGCCATGCTGAAAAGCCGCATTATCGGAGAAAACCCCTGCAATGTGGAACGCATCTTTCGCAGAATAAAGCAGTTCGGCGGCGGTTCGCGTCAGGCCGGCGGCGTCTGCGGAATTGAAGTGGCGTTATGGGATCTGGCCGGAAAAGCCTGGGGAGTGCCGGTCTGGCAGCTGCTCGGCGGCAGGTTCCGCGACAGCGTCCGCTGCTACTGCGACACCGACAGCGACGGCGGCGGCCGCGACATGGGCAAGGCGTTGAAAGAACGCATGAAAATGGGGTTCACTTTTCTGAAAATGGATCTCGGCATCGAACTTCTGGCCGACGTTCCCGGTGCGTTGAGCGGTCCGGCCGGTTTTATGGAAAAAATGCGGCAGTATAAGAAAACGGTTTTCGCCACTCCGCACGGCTCGATCGATCCGCGGGCAATGCGCGGCGAAGCCTATGAATTGTTCAATATCGCCCACCCGTTCACCGGACTCCATATCACCGAAAAAGGGCTGGACTATCTGGAACAGTACATGCGCGACTGCCGTGCGGAAATCGGCTTTGAAGTTCCGCTGGCGATCGACCATCTCGGCCACATTCCGGTTGAGGACTGCATCAAGCTGGCGCGCCGGCTTGAAAAATTCAATCTGGCCTGGATGGAGGACCCGGTACCGTGGCAGCTGACCGACCAATACCGCCGTCTGGCCAACGCGACCACCACTCCGCTGGGTACCGGCGAGGATATTTACCTCAAAGAGTCGTTCCGTCCGCTTCTGGAGTCCGGTGCGCTGGCAATGGTCCATCCGGACGTGCTGACCGCCGGCGGCATCATGGAGACCAAGAAAATCGGCGACATGGCGGAGGATTTCGGCGTGTCGATGTCGATTCACATGGCGGAGAGTCCGATCGGCTGTCTGGCGGCGGTTCATACGGCGGCCGCCACGCGCAACTTCATGGCGCTGGAACTGCATTCGGTTGATGTGCCGTGGTGGGGCGATCTGGTGAAGCCGGCGCTGTGCCGTCACGACGGCTGCATCGACGTTCCGAACGCCCCCGGACTTGGCATCGAGGCGCTCAACGAGTCGCTGATAGCCGAACACCTCCACCCCGACTTTCCCGCGGCCTGGGCGCCGACCGACGACTGGAACAATGAATGGGCGAATGACCGCCTGTGGTCTTAGAAAAACCTCCATCAACAAACAATTTGCAGTTACTTAGAACAAACGCGATTAAGGAGAATATACAAAATGCCGTCATTAAAAGACATGCGTTCCGAGGCGAAAGAGGCCGGACTGATGAAACTCGATAAACTGATCGCCGTCCGTCAACGGATACCGCAGGGCGATTTTCCGGTGCCGGTGGCCGAACTGTGCAAACGTTACGAGCGCCTTTACACCGGATGCATCAACGACGTAATGCGCGAAATGTGCCTTCTTGACCGTAATCTGCCGTCGTCGATCATGCCGCTGCGCGACAATATGACCGTGTGCGGCGAAGCGTTCACCGTCAAAAGCGCTCCCAATGTGATGATTGAAGGCGAAATGACCTTCCGGGCGCAGATGCTGGACGAATTCAAACCCGAAGGCGTGGTCGTGTGGGACACCTCCGAAGACACCGAGGCCTCGCTGTGGGGCGGCGTGATGACCGCCACCGCCAAAACCAAAGGCATCCGCGGCGCGGTGATTTCCGGCGGCATCCGCGACACCAAGCAGATACTTGAACAGGACTTCCCGATTTTTTACAAGTACCGCACCAGCAACGGCTCGCTCGGGCGGTGCATGATAACCCATTATCAGGTTCCGGTTCGCATCGGCAAAGTAACGGTTCGTCCCGGCGACATTATTTTCGGCGACATCGACGGCGTTCTCTGCATTCCGCGGGAGATCGCGTGGGAGGTTCTCCAGCGCGCCGAAGACATTGAGCGCAGCGAAGTGGACATTTTCAGCTGGGTGCGTCAGGGCGACACCATTTCCGAGATCATCGACAAGGGCGGATACTTTTAGTCCGCGGCGGCGAAAGACACGCGC
>JAEWSS010000326.1 GCA_023459755.1 Verrucomicrobiota bacterium
GGGTGACATCAAGTTTGAACTTGATGATCTTCATGAGCTTTTCAATTTCCGACGCGCTGGTCTGAACTCTGGAATAATGTTGATTTACTCCCGACCTGATAATTTTCATCAGCTGAATATTATGGGCGGTTTTTCTGCGATATTCCGGCAGGAGCGTCATCAATTCCCTGCCGGCGTCAACTGTGACGCGTTCAGAATTAATATAGTACCCGGCGCAAAAAATTGCGATTACGGCAAGTATGACGGCAAAAAATATTTTTCCCCCGCCGGAAATGCGTCTAAGCGCATTCATAATATTTCAAACGCTCCTGATTTATATGCGTAAAAAGCGGTCTAATTAATATAGCATGATGTGATGTTTTTACAACAAAAGAGTTTTTTTATTGCCCGGTTCATGGCGGCGGAGGACGCCTTGAGCTGGAGCGCCCGAATCCGCCGGGGGCAGGGGAGGTCATAGTCGCCCCGCGGCAAAAGGAGGCCGCACCGCATGGATTTTCCGGGCGGAGACTCAGCATATCGCCACATGTTCCGGCGTCGGGTATCGCGTCCGATGTTGCTGAAAAGAGGTTTTGGGGGAGGGCGCGAACCGTCAACCCGTCATATTGCGGGACGCCGGCTGGTAAGACCGGCTGACCGGAACCTCGTCGTGATTTTCACACCAGGAGTGATAGTACGCCATTTTTTTCCTCAATGGAATAACCGTTTTTGCTTTGGCCGTATTCAAAAGAACAGAGCAAAGCGTCATTGTTATAGATTTCAATTTGAAGTCCGTCGAGTGTCGCCGTGTCGTCAACCGCCATCAAGTCAAAGCCGGACGTACTGTTTGCCACTTCGATTTTCAACAATTTGTCGCCGTCGGCAAAGCCGAATCCCTCGGCGTATGAACCGTATTCAACCTTTATTGTCGAAAACTCAAAGTCTCCGCCATAGGTCACGTTGCTCGATCCGGAAAACGAGACCGCGTCGAAATTCTTTAAATTGGCTGAAAATTCACCGTTGAAGTTATCAAACGCCAGCGTTCGCATGCCGGATACCGTTCCGGTGATGACTCCGTCACCCGACACTGTTCCCAGCGTCAGATTTTCGCCAAGTCCGGTAAATGTAATGGTTGAATTTCCCTTGACCAGCGAGGCGCCGCCCTTTATGGAGTGCGCCGGATTGGCGCCGCCGCCGTAGATGTTGCCGAGAACGGTGACAACCGACGATGCTGAAATTTTTATCTCGGTATCGCCGAGAACGGTCGATACTCCGCCGTCATAGGCATACCCGCCGCCAAAGATGTCGCTGGCGATTGTGGAGTTTTCGATGGAAATTTTCACCGACTTTACGGTGGCCGTCACCCCGGAATTTTGTGCCTGCGCTCCGCCGACCACCCGGCTGATGGTTGCGCCGTTGACCGAGATCGCAATATCATTTGCGGTCAGCATTTCGCCAACCGCGGTTCCGCCTCCGACCACCCATGCCGAAGTGCCTTTGCCGGCGGCGATCAATTTCTGGTTGTCGGACTGCGCGATGGTGTTGATGGTTAAATTAACGTCATGTATCGCCACACTTTTTGACACGGCGCGCGAACCGCCGTAAATCACTCCCGTATAGCCGCCGGCGCTGATTGTAAGGGCGATTGCACCACCTACGGAAACGTCATTGCCGCCGCCGTAAACGTTGCACGGCGAGGCCTCGGCATTAAGCGCAACAAATGCGGACACTCCGCCGGCAATATCGGTCTTGGCCGCGGCGATGATCCCTTTTACCCGAATGCTTTTGGCGTTTAGAGAACAATTTCCGCTGGCATCAACCGTACCGAAAAAGTCGGTGAATTTGAAATTGGTATTGTGTTCAAGGGTATCGCTCCAGGCGCCGATGTTGCCGGCAAGGTCGTTTGCCCGGACCCGGAACTGATAGAGGGCGGCCTCCGCGATAAATTCAGCGGAAACGAGCGGCGAGAGGGTGAGCCAGCGCGTCCAGCTTTTGCCGCCGGCTAAACGATATTCGACATCATATCCGGCGATGCCGGAGGTGGCGTCTTTTCCGCTCCAGCTGATGGTGGTCAACACGCCGTCGAGTCCGGCAATCTCCGGAAGATCGGAGTCCACCGTGTTCAGGGTGGTTGGCGTTTCGATGGGATCGTTGAAGTCGAAGTAGATTTTTGCGGTGTTGGTTATTTCCGTTCCGCTGCTCAGGTCTGATTTGGCGTTTATGGTATAATTGATATATCCTTCGCCGGTGCCGATGCTGTCGTTGATGGGGAGCAGACCGTTTTGCAGGTCCTGCAGCATGAAGCCGGATTCGGGATCGACGCCCATGAATTCGGCGACGAGCTGGGTGATGCCGGTCTCCTCGTCGGTCACGAGATTGATCGAAATCGTGGCGGTGACGGTATAATCCAGCACTTTCAGCTTGACCGTGCCGTTGTAGGAGTCGCGTCCGTCGCCGACCTCAAAGTAGTTTCCGGCGATGCAGAAATTCCGCAGTTCAAAGCTGTCGAGGTCGTACTTTGCAGAGTCGAGCGTATCGAAAACGCGCACCCACTGCGCCGGAGCGGTGGCGAACTCCGGATCGTTCTCGAACTCGACCTTGTAAGAGAGTTGCGCCCCCGCCGTGACAAAGCCTTTTTCGCCCGCCCCCTCCGACACCGTCTTGTCGTTCGGGTCGACCGACCCGGATGTGTCGCTGGTGACCGAAAGGGTGACTGCTGCCGTATTTTTACTTATCTCTCCGTCCGCGTCAACAACGGTCAATTTTATGGTAAAGCTGTTTCCGGCGGCAACTCGTACAGAGCCATATGTCCATTCATAGCAGTAGGAGCCGTCGGCTTCTTTTATTCGGTTGACCGTAATTGTCCGACCAGAATCATTATCGTCTCCCAGCGACCAGATATATTTGCCGATAGCGTTATTTTTTCCAAAGGCTTGTGATGCGAGGCCGTTTACGGAAAAAGAATGAGAATTGTCATTTTCTCCGGTGAATGAATATGATTGATTGTCACCGGCATTGGCAATCGGCGCAACATCATCGTAAGCAATGGTTGTTACGGCGACGTTCCATATGCCTAGCCCGTCGGAAATGCGGACGCCGGCGGTATTGCCCGCGTACTGCTTATCTGCGACAGCAAGCCCAACGTATTTCACTTTTTCTTCATATGTTACAGATACAGGCAGTGAGCTTTCAGTGCCAATTGACTTCTTGTAACGATATTTCCCGGTGTCTTCATTTTTCTCCAATTCAAACCAGATATAACTTCCAATGCCGAATTGTCCGTCTTTTTGGTTGAACCCGACTTTATCCTGTGATTCAGAGCCGTCAAGCGTTACCAGCAAAACACCTTTTTCATCATATTCCTTACTTTTTTCCTTGATAATAGCAAACTCTGGAAACGCGTTATAACGGAAAGTATATGTGTTTCCTGAAACATCATAGTCTCCGGTTCCTTCGCCTAAATCAGCTTTTGCTTTTGCGTTCTGTTGGTCGATAAAATCATAACTTTTTAAAAATTTTAAAAGCATAGATGGAGAATTAGACCCAGCGCTCTTGTCGAACAGTGAGTTAGCAGGGCCAAAAATCCTAAACCCGAAAGGAACACTATACTTCGCCGTTTCCAGTGCTCGGCCCACAGCTAAGCTGCACCAATTAATTGCCCAGATAGAAGAGAAACTGCTTTTATTAAAATCAACAATATAGGCCGACATTTTTTCTTCCATTTTCTGATCTGCATATATTGAAAATGATTTATATTTGCTATTGGCGTCATAGTCCCACGCATGGCTGGCAGAGGAGGAAGGAAACAGGGGGGCTTGGGCCGTAATGTTATCTATGCCGATTTGGGATGACAATCTATTGTGATTAACGTTCATTGCGGCATGCCAAACCCCAGTGCCTGTATCATCAATATATATTCCTGTATGGCATCCGTTTACATCAAAATTAGTGACGGTGTTATTGTTACAATACGCATACAAATTATCGCCTCCGCTGATTCCGATCGGGTCGGGGGAAATCCAGCGGCCGGTTTCGGGATCGTAGTTGCGGGCGCGGACAAAATAGGTTCCGGAGTCATTTTGCATCAGGCCGTAGCCGCCGACATAGGTGAAGTCGTTGGCAACGCCTTCGGTCGCGGCAAGCACATTGCCCCACGGATCGTAGCTGTAGGTGTTCACCGCCGCGCCGTCCGCGCCGCTTACGGATACGGTTGTCCCCAGGGCGTCGGCGTTGAAGTAGTATTCGCCGCCGTTCCTGTCCGTGAAGCCGGAGAGGAGATTGCCCTGATAGTAGGTACGGTTCCAAGCTCCATCGGCGTATTCGGCGATAATGTTGCCGTTGCGATCAACCGTCCAGCTGGTGGTGACGCCGTTGGTGGCGGAACTGATTCGATTGCCGAGAGCGTCGTAACCGTATGTCCAGGTCTGTCCGGTGGATTTCAGCGTTTCCGTGGCGACGCGGTTGTCCGCGGTCCATGTGCAGGTGCGCTTTTCGTCTTCCAGGAGATTGCCGTTCGCGTCGTAAACGTAAGTAAAGCCGTTGGCGCTGACGATCTGATTCAGATTGTTATACGTGTAAGTCGTGGTGATGCCGTTTTCGGTGGCGGTCAGGCGGTTGCCCATGGCGTCGTAGGTATAGGCAAGATTCTGCGTGACCGCGCCGGAGTCGTCGGTAAAAATCGCGCCGGTGAGCTGGTTGTTGACATCGTAGGTGTACGCCCACGCGCCGGACTCCGTTTCCATCGCAACACGGGAGACTTCGGTGTCATAGGTGTAGTGCCGATAGTTTTCAAGTTTGCCGGCCGTTGTGTAGTTGTCAATCGCGGTCACTTCGCCGTAGGAATTGTACGAATAGGTCGTATAACTCCCGTTGCCTTTGCTCTCTTTGACGAGACGGCCGTCGGCATCGTAATCGTAGTCGATAATCAATGCGCCGGATTCGTCGGTGAGTTTATCATAACCGCCGTTCACCGTATAGGTGTAGTTGACCGCGTGGCCGAGTTCATCGGAATAACTCAAGACCCGGCCGTCCGCATCGTAGGTATAAGCAATGCTCCGTCCGTCGGTGTAACTCTGCCGCGTCAGATTGCCGCTCGCATCGTAGTTGAACGAAATATCGTTCGCCGTGAGCGTGTAGCCGTCGGCATTGTAGGTGTATGCGATGTTTCTGCCGTCGGAATAGGCGACATTGCTGTAATTGCCGTTGGCATCGACTGTGTAGGTTGCGGTTTGACCACCGCGCCCGGTCCATGCGGAAAGATTGCCGTCCGCATCGTAGGTGTACGACTCAAACGTGCCGTCCTGATAGGAGATTTTTGTCAATGCGTTGTCGGCATTGTAGATGTATTCGGTCACATTGCCGTTGGCGTCAGTGAATTTGGTCAATGCGCCGCTGTCGTTGTAGAGATAGAAGCTGGTTTCACCCGCCGGATTGGTGACGGAGGCGCGGTTGCCGTTCGCGTCAATGGTATAACTGGTGGTTTTGCCGTTGACGGTTTCGCTTGTCCGCACGCCGTCGGCGTTATAGGTGTAGCTGTAAACGTTGCCGCGCGCGTCGGTATATCCGGTGAGACTGCCCGCTTCGTCATAAGTGTACAGTTCCGTAACGCCGCCGGAAATGATGGCTGACACATGACCGTTGGCATCGTAGGTGTAACTTGTCACCTTGCCCGCCGCGTCTTTCAAACTGGCGATGGTGCCGTCCGCGTTGTAGGTGTACAGCGTTCCATCCGCATACAAGGCGGATGCCTTGCTGCCGTCGGCATTGTAGGTGTAAGTGGTGATGCCGCCGTCGGGGGCGGTTTCCGAAATTAGCTGACCAGACGAATTGTAATTGCAGCCGGATGTTTCGCCGTTGCGGGTGACGCTGTAATAGACGCGGTTGCCGTCCGCGTCGTAGCCCATAATGTAGCAGTCGGTTGTCGTATCAGACTGCGGCAGGACGTTGCCTGCCATGTCCTTTTTGAAATACTTGATGTTGTCGATCACGAAATACCGGCTTGGATCGTCCACGTCGATCTTATAGCCGCCCTCATCCGTGAGCGTATAAGTGGTGGTGACGCCGTCCTTGAGATACTGATACGAAACAAGATTTTCCTCGGAATCATATCCCGCAACGTAATATTCGCCCGCGACATCGTTCTGTCCCAGAATGTTGCCTTCGGCGTCGGTTTTGTAGTAGGTGATGTCGTCCACCACATAATAGTTCTGGTTGGATTTCGGAGCATAGATCGCGTTGAATTGGAGGTTGGAAAAATCGAGATTGCCGGAATACCCGACATTAAATTCGAAATCGGAGAATGTAAAGATAGAGGAAAGTGCATTGCCCGCCGAGTCTTTGCCGCTCGCAAACCGACCGTCTTTATCGAAGGTGTAAGTATACAATTCTCCTGTAATATCATTTTTGATCTTTGCGATATTGCCGTCGGTGTTGTAATAGAGCGTGACGGCGCCGCCGTCGGAGCTGGTGAGTTTCACATCGCCCGCATCGCCGTAGACGAGCGTGATGGTTTTTCCGCCGCGTGTCACGGAAGTCAGACGTCCCGCCGCATCGTAAGAATAATTTTCCACCTGGCCGTCAGCTGTAGTATACTTGGTGAGCGAGTGTTCGAGCGTCGCAAAATATTCGTAATTTTCCGCAGCTCCTGAAGCGGAGTTCGTTACTGAAACCAGATCGCCGTCCTCGGAATATTTATAGCTGATTGTCGTTCCGGAATTATCGTGAATGCTCGTAATGTATCCAGTCGCCGTGTCGCGCGAAATCACCAGATATTCGCCGGTCACGGAATTGGTCAATCGGATTAATCTGCCGCTGGTGTCGTAAGAACACGAAATACGCTCGTTTGTTTTACTCGTAACGCTCAACAGCCGTCCGTTGGCGTCGAACTGTTTTACCGTACCGTTCGCCTCGGTGAGTTTGTATCCGGTATTGTTGGTCTTCATCATAGAACCGTCACCGTTCACCGTTTGATAGCTGTTGGTATAGGTCGGCTGATAGAGGCGCGCATTCTCCCCTTCAATGAGCGTTAGATCGCCGTCGGAGTCAACAGAGAGTTTCACGTCCCAGTTGCAGCTCCAGCCGTAACCGAAGGAGCCCTCCGCATTGCGCCCGATCAGATCGGAAGCATAAGTGCGGGTGAATTTCATCGCCAGTGTGCCGATGTTTTTGACAATATCCGTCGCTTCGGCAAGGTCGTTGAACGGTTGCATCGTGCCGGATTTCTGCATCACCTCAAACGCCAGCAGTTCCGAAGTCGAACTGACGAAAGCGCGGTTGCCAAGCTCATTCAAATATTGCAGGTTGCCGACCACCATTTGGTAATAGCCGCCCCATGTGCCGCCGAACTCAATGGTAAACGCTTCGGTCATTGCGCTTTCAAATCCGGTTGAATATAGGTTGTTTGCAAAAACCTTGCTCCAGTCCAGCGGTGTCGTGTCGTCGGAATAAAGGCAGGTTACGTTCCAGTTGATATGGGAGTCTCCGAAATCCCAGTCATCCGTTCGCCAGCCGGTATAGGTGATTGGAATGCGGATGCTTTCTCCGGGCCGGATGGTTCCGGCATTTTCTCCGCTGACAAAGAACGACAGCGAATCGGAGAATCCCGCCGGAATGCTCGACACCCAGAACCCCTGATTGACTTTGGAACTGTCGAGCGTCAGAATCGCGCCCATGGTCTCCGAACCGTCCGCATGCGATTGAGTCGGAGTGAAGAACACCAGCGGCGCGTCAATTGCGGTGGTTCCGGTATTGGAACAGGTTAGATAGAGTGTTGAAACCGCATGTCGTCCAACGGTTCCCGGCGCGTAGAACGAATACTCGAATTTGCCTTGGCCGGGGCCGGTGATGTTGACTGCGTTTTCGCTTGTCACGGTGGTTTCGTCGATGAGTTTCACGGTATATTCGCCGTTGGCGAGAGTATCCGCGCCGACTGTGACTACAAGCGTTGAGCTTCCGGAATATAAAATGCTTTCCGGTGTGAATTCATTGCCGGCCGCATCGATAAGCGTGACGGCGGTGGATTTTGTGAAGTTGGTTCCGTTGACGGTCAGCGTGATTGCGGAAGTGTTGTCCTGCGAGGACTGCATGATTTTGTCGATGGCGAGCGGTGATTTTTCCGCCGTCAGGGTGTAGTCGAATGACTCCGAAACTCCTTTGGCGTAGACCATCACATAGACGTTGCGGGCAGCGATGCCGCCGGATAGCCGCAGCGTCCCGTCGGTGATGCGCTGAAGTTTGGTGTCATATTTTTCTCTGGTCGGGGCGTATCCATAACCGACATAAATTTCCATATTGGCCGCATCGCTCAAACTGTCAAGCGAAACATTGACGGATTCGCCGGCATTCTGAGTGAATTTATAGACGGCGAAATCGCCGGACATCGTCACCTTTTCCGTTACGGCGGCGCCAAGCGTCAGCGACGGGATCGTGACGGTGATTCGTGTTGCGATCAGGTTTTGCGCGGCTTCGGCGGCGGAGACGCCGGAATCCTCGTCATGATAGATATCGGAACGCACGAGAAGATAGTAACTTCCCTCCGCCGCGCCGGAAAGCGCGATATTCGCGCTGCCGGAAAGCGTTTGCCCCGCCGGCAGCCCGTTATTGTGGGTATATGTCGCCAGCAGGGTGTCGGAAATGTTCCACTTGTCGTCAACTGACAGATACACGCCGTCCGTCCAGCTTCCGGAAAGCGCACTGCCGCTTTCGTTGGCGATATTCCACGAATTGACCAGACGGTTCAAGATTCTGCCGCCGGGTGCGGGGAACGCGGAACGCTTTGCCGCGAAATGCACCGCCTGCCAGCTCTGCACCGCGAATTGTCCGGCGAAGATCATCGTTCCGGCTCCCGGCGGCGGCGGCCCGGTGTCGCTGGATTTGAGCCGCGGCGCGTGTCAATTTGACTGCAACCGCTGTTCGCAACTCTGCCCGACCGGAGCGATTCTTCCGCTGACGCTGGCCGCGAAACAGCAAACGAAAATCGCGGAGGCGAAATTCAATCCGCGAAACTGCATCGTCTTTCAGGAGGGGGAACCATGCGGCAAATGTGCCGGGGTTTGTCCGGTTCACGCGATTTCGCTTCGCAGAAACGGAACGCCGCGCCCGGTCGATACCGCGCTCTGCATCGGTTGCGGCGCGTGCCAAAACGTCTGTCCGGCGCAGGAAAAAGCGATGACCGTTCATGAAATTGAAACTCAGATTCGACTGGAGGCGTGATACGATGGACCACTATAAAGACCTCGGCTTTCAATTTGTCACCCTTGATCTGGCGGGCTTCCATTCGGGATGCTTCGATCAACCAACCCACCCAACGACGGAGGTGTAACATGTCACTCGGATTTACGGAAATCATTCTGATCGCGCTCTTTGTATTGCTCATTTTCGGAGCGAAACGCATCCCCGAACTCGCGCGGGCGTTCGGTCGTGCGTCATATGAATTCAAGAAAGCGAAAAACGCTCTGGCCGGCGAGAGTCAGGAACTGATCGACGCGGCGGAAAAGTCCGCCGAAAAAGAAGATAAAAAAGCAGAAAAAAAGAACGCATGAGCGAAAACGATAACACGTTGATCTCCCATCTGGAAGCGCTGCGCCGTACGCTGATCGCCTGCGTTGCGGTCACGGCGCTGGCGTATCCGGTCGGATTCTTCGTGTCGCCGTATGTCATCAACTTTCTCGTGCAGTGGAGTTTCCCTGAAAGCATCGGAAAACTTCACTACTTCGCTCCGATGGAGGTGTTCTGGGTGCAGTTGAAACTCGCGCTGATTCTGGCGCTCGGCATCGCGTATCCGTGGAACGTATGGCAGCTCTGGCGTTTCCTGCTGCCCGCCTTGTACAAGGGCGAACGCAAGGCGCTCGGCTGCTGGGTGGTCTTGGCAACGGTGCTGTTCCTTGGCGGCGTGGCGTTCTGCATCGGTGTGATTCTGCCTTTGCTGATGAATTTCTCCGGTGGGTTCGCCACGCCGGAACTCCAGCCGATTCTAGGACTTGCAAATTTTTTGAATCTCGCCGGATGGCTGATGCTCTCTTTCGGCGTGATGTTCCAGTGGCCGGTTCTGGTGCTGCTGGCGGTGCGGTTCGGGGTGATTTCCGCTGAAACCCTTGCAAAGAAGCGCCCGTATATTATGACGGTGATTTTGATCGTTGCGGCGATTCTCACTCCGCCTGACGTGGTGAGCCAGATCATGCTGGCCGTACCGACCTGGCTCTTGTTTGAACTTGGATTGTTTTTAGCCAAACGAATGGAGAAAAAATAGAATGAACCGACGTGATTTTTTGAAAAGCGCACTGACATTGGCCGCTCTTGCCCCGATGACCCGCCTCGCGGCGAAGGCCGGAGCGGACGGTGACAAGGCAACCGACATTGCCGAAGGCGGACAGGTCACCCGCCGACGCTATAAAAATACCGGGATGACCCTGCCGCTGCTCGGTTTCGGTTGTATGCGCCTTCCGCAGATTTCCCCGGATAACCCGGCAGTTGACGATGCCACCGTTCAGAAAATGGTTGACAGGGCAATGAAAGGCGGCTGCAATTATTTTGATACCGCCTACATGTATCACGACGGCGAAAGCGAACGCTGTCTTGGCAGACTGCTGAAAGCGTATCCGCGGGATTCTTATTATCTTACGGATAAAATGCCCGCATGGTTTGCAAAGAACTCCGGCGACATTGAGCGCATTTTCAAGGAACAGCTTGCCCGCTGCGGAACCGACTATTTTGATTTTTATATGCTGCATGCGCTGGATGCGAACAACTGGGCGCTGTCTGAAAAGTTCAAGGCATACGAGTTTCTGGAACGGATGAAAAAAGAAGGAAAAATACGAAAACTGGGCTTCTCATTTCACGATTCGCCCGAAGTCCTTCAGAAAATCGTTGATGCCAGGCAGTGGGATTTTGCCCAGATACAGCTTAATTATCTTGACTGGGAGCTTTATCGCTCACGCGAACAGTATGAAATTCTGACCAAGGCGGGGATTCCGGTTATTGTAATGGAGCCTCTGCGCGGCGGTTCGCTCGCCACGTTGAGTCCGGACGCGGTTGCCATTTTGAAAAAAGCCGCACCGGACGCGAGTGCGGCGGCATGGGGGCTACGGTATGTTGCAAGTCTGCCCAATGTGCTTTGCGTTCTTTCCGGTATGTCGCTGCCCGAACACATGGAGGACAACATAAAAACGTTTTCGCCGTTGGCTCCTCTGACCGCCGTCGAACGCGAAACTCTCGACCTCGCGGTCAAGGAGTATCGCAAACACCTGGCGGTTCCGTGCACCGCCTGCCG